>SMWC01000081.1 GCA_004357505.1 Gammaproteobacteria bacterium
AGCACGTCTCCACCTGCAGCATTCTTTCCCGTTGTCATGAAATATAGAGCCAGCCACGGGTTGATGGTCACGATATTACCGCCGTCCGTACCTGCGCCGACCGGCAAGCCGTGCTCAAGAGCGGTTCGGTAAGGCGGACCCGCAGGCATGCCGAACGAACGGCCGCCACCACCGGGTCCCGGCGCGCCACCGGCAGCACCTCGGCCGCCACCGCCGCCAGGGCCTGCGGTACCAGGAGTGCCACGGCCTCCGCCACCGGGCGCGGCGCGGCCCATCGAGTAGAGGTGACTTTCTATCGCCAACCCGCCGCCTAGCGCCTGCAGCCGGTCCATTGCCTCAACATCCATGTCCAATACATGCGTCAACTGCCACCGCAGATCGGTGATCGGATGCTCTTGATTCACCGCCTCCCACACAGCGAGGAATCGCTTGGCCTCAGCAACGGGTATTGAGTGCTGGTGATAACTTATACCGTTCTCGGCGACTAAAGAGGCCGCAGCAGAATAATCCTCCGGGAACGGAGCGCGCCCTCCGGTGTCGGTGCGTATGATAAATTCTCCCACGCCGACAACCCGATACATATCGTGGTCCGGTGCGGCAGCCGGGAAGTTCTCCTCGATGACGCGCTGCAACTGATCCATGCTGGTAGAACCAATACCCGCTCGAACCCGTGTCAAGGAGAGTCCTTCATCGGCAAGCGCTTTAACGGCATCGTGAGAGTCGAAGCCACCTTGATTAAAGACTGTGGTCAGACCGAGGCCTGCGGACCAAGCCATCAAATCCAGCGTGCCGCGCTTTTTGTCTTCGAAGGTCTGTTCGGCGGCGAGCGCATCTCTGCCTCCCTGACCGACCTGACCGTCTTCTGAGACCTGCACGCCATGTGCTTCGAAATAGGCGATGCCGGCCGAATTGGTTTGGCCCGAGCCACCGAACCCGACGGACAGATAGACCGGCCGCGCGATTGCGTCTAGCTCTTCAAGATTCGGTAATCGACCTTCGGCGAACTGCAAGGTCGAATAACCGCCAATCGCAGTGATGAAATTATTTACCGTGACTTCACCGTCCACTTCCGGAACCGTCTGTGCTTTTTTCTGTAGAATCTCGATCGCCTGTGCAACCGAAAAGGCGTTATCCATTTCGGCGACGTTATGGCCGGGACGGGAAGCGCGTCCTATCCAGTGAACGTGGGAGTCGATCAGACCGGGGATGACCGTACGTCCCTGAAGATCGATCGTCTGAGTACAGGTACTCACATCTCCCTGTTCACCCCCGACCGAGTCGATCGTATTGCCTCTGATTCTCAGAGATGTCACTACGGAATCGTTTTCGTCTACGGTCAGTATCTTGCCGTTCGTTAGCAAAATATCGTTGACGCCGGCGCATTGGTCTGTTTCTTGCGCCAACAAAGGAGTCGTAAATCCAACGACGCAGGCGACAGTCGATGCTATCGGCAACCGCGCCACTATCCGCCACTTATCTAAGTTCATAACCAATTCCCCCAAACTAACTGTTCAGCGTAGGCTTTGAATTCTCCGCGCACGTCTTCGAACTCGCACTGTTTGCGGAACCCTTAAAGCGACGCTTGGCTATTGGCCGGACGGACCCTGCGGAGGACCCCCACCGCCCATGACCAGCACGGTACCGGACGCCTTCGTCACGCTACGGCCGGCCATGGATGAATCCGATGCTCGCGAGGGGCTGCCTAGAACCGTGACGGTCTCGCCGGGCACGAGGGAATCGCGGGTCCACCCGGCCCTCGACATCATCCCGGCGACGCCTAGCGCGTAAACTCTAAGTTCCTTTGTTTCGCCGCTCGCGTCGGTGACTTCAAGGACCAACTCCGGATGCGGATTGACCAACGCCCAGCGTTTCACCACCCCAGTGACCTCAACCACCTGGTCCATGAAATAGAACGTGACCTGAGTATGGTGGGCCTGTAGCGTAGCAGGCAAACTCAAGACCACACTGGTCAATGCGGCGATAGTCCAAAGTTTCATGGTTTCCCCTCCTATGGGATTGACGGGCTGTGTCAGCTCTACGTCCGGCTCTATTCGTCGTACTTCGATGGGAGTGACTCCAGTTGTCGCCGCGACTGGTCGAGGTCGCATTCCCCCCAGCTTTCAGGTCCGACATCCGACCGGTTGAGCTGACGTACCCACGTATAGGGCTCGGTTAGAAAGAGCGGATCTTCTAGCGTGATCGCCATCTCCAGACTATCGGGGCCGGTTTGCGTATAGCGCTCGGTCAGACGCTTGCGTACCGAGGTGGCGATATGGCCGTGATCGTCCATCCCATCGGGATCGAAGGTGAAGTTCGTGGTTTCGATTACCAGTGTCTCTCCTTCATACCAACCGATCGAGTGGCCCATATAAAAAAGCTCGCCTACAAAGGGGTGCCGCCGACCATCCATCCAGACGGTACGAACCGTATCATCATGCTCGTACCAAATAGTGATACGGTCAGACTTCTGACTCAGATTCCAGGGGAATGAATCACCCAAGAGCGACGGTAACGACGCCGGCACGCAGTCCCACATCGCTGCCATAGGCTCGTCGTAAAATTCTGCCCAGGCGCGTGCCCTTTTATTCAAGGGCAGCTCATCTATCGAGATCGCACATCCGGCTCGTACGTTACCGAACTGGTCGAGGTTCCATTCGCCACAGGAATACGGTTGTCTCTCGATCCGCCAGTTTCCAGATACATCGGGATCATCAACCGATTGGGCCACGAGGCTCCCCGGCGCGATCGCCGTCACGAGTGCGACGAGCGCGAAGTAAGTAATTTTCGTCCACGTAGTTTGTTGCGAGACTGAGTTCATTTTTCTAATTCCTCCCCGCCAAAGAACGACGTTGATTTCTGAGCGAGATTCTACCCGTTTTAAGCCAGCAGATGGCCCAATATCGGGCGAGATCTCCCCGGATCAGGCCGGAAACTTGCGAATTAGCGCTTCGGTTCGGGCTTCAACGCCAGTTCCCAGTGGGAGTACATAGGCAGTCGGTTTGCGAGTACGATCACCACAGCCAGAAAGCCCGCCGCAAGGCCTACCGCAACACTGACGTCCAGCCAACTGCTGAACGGCCGGTCATCGGGCGATAACACCGGCACCACCATCAAGTATTTGCTGAGCCATATTCCCAGATTGATGCCGAACGCGACGGTACACATCGCCAAGAGCGACCGCTTGACGAAGGCAAAAATGAACGCGACGAAGGGAACGAAGAAACAACCAGCCATCATGGTCCAGTAGTACGGGCTGTAATGGCCGTACATTTGCCGCCATAAGGGCGCTGTCTCGTGGGGGAGGTTACCGAACCAAATTACGAAGAATTGCGCCCAAAAAAAGTATAACCATAGCAGTGTAAAGGCTGTAACCATCATGCCGAGGTTGCGCACTTGGTCGGGTCCGAAGTGGGAACCTGACCCGCTCGACGCCCCGAGCACGGCTGGGAAAATGATCAGCGCAGCGGTCCCGGCGAACAAGTTGCCGAACCAGAAAAAGATCGGGAACACGGTGCTGTGCCAGTGCGGTATCAGCATCATGCCGAAATCCCAGGAAAATAAAGTATTGCAGACAATGAACCCCAGGATTACCAGAGGCGACAGCGCGTAAAGCTGGCCCTCGACTTTGCGATGATCGATGTTATTTCCCTCAGAGCGGGCCAAGTCGGGCTTAAGGCCCGTCACTACATATAGCGCGCTTAAACCGTAGAATAACGTGAGGCCGAATAGGCTTCTGATCAACAACCAGTTGAGATTGAGCCATGGGCTCAGATGTTCCTCCGGCGAGGGCGAGAGCCAATAGAATAAATCTTCATCGGCGTAGAAATAGATCAACAGGACTCCGACGAGTGCGAATGGGAAAAACGCCATAGTGCTCAGCTCTGCGAGCCGGTAATAGGGTTTGGCCCACTGCGCACCAACCAGACGGGTTATGGCGCAAAACACGACGCCAGTCTGGCTCACGCCCATAAGAAAAAGAAACGAGACGATGAGCAATCCGACGTCGGCCTGAGCGCCCTCGTTACCCCGTCCATAAATGAGGCTCGCAACGCCCAAGGCGAACAGGACAATCAGCACCCCTAGCGCCCGTCCGGGCTGCCTGGATGAGCTAGTGCGCTGAGTCGCAACCGAGGTCTGATCGCCGCTCATTCCGAACCGAACTCCTCTCGAATGTAATTGATCACGTGCCATCGTTCTTCCTGGCTAAGGGCGTCACGGTAGTAGGGCATGGTCACTCGTCCGCGCGTTATCGTGAAGAATAGCTGCCCGTCGGCCTGGTCCTGCGTGTAAGCATCGTGCATGTCCACCGGCGAGGTTTCGAGCAGGACCCCGACCGGACCATCCCCCCGCCCCTCTACGCCATGACAGACCAAGCAATTAAGCTGGAATAGATATTCGCCCAGCGCCACCGACTCGGCCGTCGCAGCGACCGGATTCTGTAGTGTCACAGCCTCGTCCTTGGCCGCGAACAGGCCGGCCTCGGTTGTCGGGTTCGGCAGGGTCTCACCGCCCACGACGGGGATCGAGTGCGGCCCGGCGGGTGCCTGCGACTCCTGTGGCTTGGCGGACGGTTGATCGACCATATCCTTATCCCACGGGAAACCCCAACCCGCGACTGCCTGGCACAGCAACGTCACTACGAGGACCGCCTGCGTCGTACGCCTCATGAGCCCTCCTGCGTCAGTTTCCGAACTTCCTCGGCGCCGGCGTCACGCAGTATGGTTTCGGCGCGCCTGAAGCGCGCATCGTCCTCGCAGAGCACCGTCACGGCGAACTTATCGACCGCCGCCTCCGGCACATAGACTCGCTCGCGCATGGCGGGAAATCGGGCGCTGATGAAAAACCCGAGTACGGTCGCCAAAATGCCGAATAAGATCGTCATCTCATAGGTGATAATCAGGAACGGTGGAATCGTGATGATGGGCCTGCCCCCAGTGGGGTGCAGATAGAGTACGGCCGTGCCGGCCGCCAGCGCGAAGCCGAACAAACCGCCGGAAATAGCCCCGACGAAGGTAAAGCGCTTGATCACGGACTTCTTCTTGCCGAGTACTGCTTCGACACCCTTAATGGGGACCGGCGAGATCAAGGAGAGCGAGGCGAAGCCGGCGCCTTTGAGTTCTCCCGCTGCGGCGAGCGCGGTCGCCGGCGCGTGAAAAAGTCCTACTGCGTTGGTTGCCATTCGGCTACTCCGTCCTCAGGCTCGGGCAAAGTCTCCTTGACTTCGTAGATGGACACGCTGGGAAAGATCTTGATGAAGACCATAAACAAGGTCACAAACATGGCCAGCGAACCGACGAGGATCGTGATTTCAACCAGACTCGGAACGTATAGACCCCAGGCATCCGGTAAATACTGCCGCGACAGCGACGTGCCGATGATTAGAAAACGCTCGGTGTACATGCCGATATTGATCGCGATAGACAATATCAACATCGGCACGAAGGAAGTCCTGAAGCGCGTAGAGATCAGCAGCAGCGGCGCTACCGCACAAAACAGAATCATCTCCCAGTACAGCGGCGCGTAATAGCCGAACAGCTTGTAGGTCAGCGCTTCGTACTCGGTCGAGGTGCCGCTGTACCAACCTGTGAAGAGCTCCAAAATATTGATATAGGTCCAGATCAGCGACAGCACGAGCAGCAGTTTGCCGAGATTATCGAAATGCAGCTTGGTGATGTATTTTCCGAAGTTCATGTACTTCCTGAGCATGAACATCACCGTGACGATGCCCGCTGTGCCGGAGTAGATAGCGCCGACCACGAAGTAAGGCGCGAAGATGGTCTGGTGCATCGCCGGTACGAGGGACAGCGCGAAGTCCCAGGAGACAATGCTGTGTACTGAGACCGCCAACGGAATGATGAGGACCGCCAAGAACGTATAGGCCCACCCGAGTCGGTGCCACTCGGTATCGGTCCCGCGCCACCCTAGAGAGAGCAATACATACATGTGGCGGCGCCACCCGGTCGTACGATCTCTGACGGCCGCGAAATCCGGGATGGTGCCCATGTAGATGAAGATCGAACTCCCCGTGAGATAGGTGGTGATGGCCATGACATCGAACAACAACGGCGATCGAAAGTTGGGCCACAACTCCATTTGGTTGGGATACGGTACCGCCCAATGAATAAACCATGGACGTCCGAGATGCACCATCACCATGGTTGCGGCCACCATCAACGAGAACAGCGTCATGGCCTCGGCGCTACGATACATGGCCTTGCGCCATGGACTATTGGTGATGTGCAGGACGCACGACAGTAGCGTGCCCGAGTGGCTGAGCCCAATCCAGAAGATGAAACTGGCGAGATAGGTCCCCCAAACCGACGGGTGGTTTACCCCTGCCGCGCCAAGACCGTAGTTGAGCTGATAAAACCAGGGGAAGAAGAAGCACGCCAGCGTTAAACCGAACGCGATAGCTAGCGTGACGTAGTACTTTGGACCGGTTTCCACCAGGGATCGCACGATGTCCCGGTTAACATCGGCGTAGCTGATGTTCGGATCTTCAGCCTGCATTGTCATCCACCTTCTTGAGGTAGATCACTGAAGGATCGGTATTGAGTTCCTCCAACACGCGGTAGGCCCGGGGATCGTTCATCGATATCGACACTCGGCTTTCAGGGTCCTTGCGATCACCGAAGATCAAAGCCTCCGCAGGGCAGGTCTGTACACAAGCCGGTTGTACCTCGCCGTCGCGTACTCGCCTACGGCCATCGTCCTTGGCGTGGTCTTTGGCCTGGCGTATCCGTTGAATACAGAACGTGCATTTCTCCATGACGCCCTTTTCCCGAACCGTGACGTCAGGGTTTAATTGCTCGGCCAGCGGTGCGTCCCAAACAGGATTGTTGTAATTGAAGTAGCGGACTTCATAAGGGCAATAGACCGCGCACGACCGAGTGCCGATACAGCGGTTGTAGACCTGGGCGTTGAGCCCATCCTGATTATGATAGGTAGCGCTCACCGGGCAGACCGTCTCACAGGGCGCCGCGTCGCAGTGTTGGCACAACATCGGGATGAAGCCCAGCTTGGCGTTCGGGTACTCGCCCTCCCAGTAGCGCTCGATCCGAATCCACTGCATTTGCCTGCCCTTGGCAAACGCCGTTGCGCCGACGATGGGTATATTGTTCTCGGCCTGACAGGCGGTGACGCAGGCCTCGCAGCCGGTACATCGGTCAAGGTCGATGGTCATGGTCCAGGCGTAGTCGAATTCGTCGTAGTCACGGCGGGCACCGTCGAATTCATCACCATAGATGTAGCCGGGTTTTCGGTACGCCCGCCACCTTGTAAGAAAATCGCCGACCAAGCTCATGTAGGCACCACCGTTATTGGAATACTGTGCAGGGCAGCGAGTCCGCCCGCGTTCTGATCGGCTCCAGTCGTCTGGATGATCTCGCGACCGAGCTCCCGGGAGACACCACCGGTTTTCAACAACTCGACCTGTCGCCCGGTGGGAATGATCCGTACACGCGTAGCGCTCCAGGCGAGACTGCCGGTCAACGGTTCCATCTGCGGTGAGAGGATCTCAATCGGATTGGCACCCCGGTCTTTGGCATAGCGGCCGTATTCGCTATGGCCCTGCCCGATCGGCATCGCGATGACGTTGGGCATGATGGCTGGATAAACGTACACAGGCGCGGCTATCCGCCCATGCGGGGACTCGATCTCGACCAGATCCCCTTCTGTTAACCCCAGTTCCTCGGCGGTGGTCGGATTCATCTCGACCCAGGATCCGTAGACGACGCTGGTCATAGGATCGGGTAGCTCCTGCATCCATGGGAGGTTTGCGCCCCGGCCATCGTGTAACGCGATCGATAGGTACGGGTGCAGAATGAATGGATAATCATCGCTCGATCCCGAGAACTGGGGCGCTTCGACACCGATCGAGTCGATGACGCTGCTGTCTACAGTGAAGGACCGAGTTTCGCGACGGGTGTTCTCACCCCACACGCCGGCTTTCACGACGTCGATCCAGAACGCTTCGAAGCTCTCGGCATCAACGTTCGTAGCGCCGCGCGCATGAATCTTGCGCCAGCCGTCCTGGAGATACTCTTCCATACTGGGCCAGGGAAGTGCGGCGCCGAAGCCGAGCTTCTGCGCCAATCCTAAAATGATGTCGCCGGTCGACCTGGTATTGTACAAAGGCGATACGACGGGCTGAGAGACAGCGCCGGCAGAGAACCCGACACCCGGCTCCGGGAAGTCATCGCCCCAACTCTCCAGGTAGGAGTGACTCGGCAGGATCAGGTCGGCCATCGCCGAAGTCTCATCCATGAAACTGGACAGGCTGACGATCAGCGGTATCTCCGCCAACGCCGCCTTGAACCCGGCCGCCGCCGGCAGCGTGAATACCGGATTGGTCTGGTTGACGATCAATACCCCGATTCTGCCCTGACGGGCATCCTCGGCGAGTTCGAGCATCGAGCGATAACTGGCCTGGCGAGCGTTCGATCCCTGGCCGACAACAGGCTCGGGGTTGAACACCAGCCCGCCCTCCTGCCCCAAGTTACCGACCAGATAATTGAGCGCGTTGACGGCGATCAGTGTGTCGACACCATTGCCGTGGTTGCCGGCGGCGCCGCCACCGATTGCGAGGCTGGGTTGGGTGCCGGCAAACGTGTCGGCCAGGCGCGTGATCGTGGCCGCCGGGATGCCCGTCTGGTCGGCTACCGCCGCGGTCGTGTAAGGTGCTAGCGCTGCGGCCCAGGCATCCCGATCAGCACCCTGGTAGCCGCCCTCGTCGACGATGTGTTTTGCCAGCCCCAGCGCCAGGATACCTTCGGTACCGGGGTTGGCGGCGATCCACTCATCCGCAGCCGCGCCGCTCAGCGACATCCTCGGCTCGATCTGCACAAACCGCCCGCGGACATCGTCTCGGCCCTGGCGGCTGTGTCCAAAACCGAGTCCATGATGCACTGGAGATATCCAGCTGCCGAGATAGTCGGCCCCGAATGACAGTAGATAGCGAGTGTTTCTGAGGTCGTAATAGGGTAGATGCTGCTCGCCAAAGAGGCGGTCGATGGCCGCATAGAGCGTCTGCGGATGGGCAAAGTCGTAGTGCAGCAACCGGTCTGAGCCGAGTTGCTCCATGAATAGCTCAAACAGCGTGGCTAGGTGACCACGGACACCCTCGCTGAGGAAACAAACGCCGTTTCCCTGGCCACTGGCCCGTAATGCGCTCAGGCGTTCTGCAACCTGGGACAGCCCGTCTTCCCAGGTTATCGGTATCAAGTCCCCGGACTCCCGGCCGCCTGTCCGCAGCAGCGGTGAGGTCAGACGATCGGGGTTGTACAAGACCTGCAGGCCAGCCTGACCGTGCGCGCACAGCCGGCCCTGGCTGACCGGGTGCGCCGGGTTGCCTTCGATTTTCTTGGCGCGGCCCTCGCGGGTGCGCACCGAAATTCCGCAGCCCGCCGAACACATCGAGCAAACGGTGTTGTACCAGGTTGCGATGCCGGGGCTGAACTCCTCGGGCGGGACCACATAGGGAATCAGGTGCTCCACCGGGTGCTTGATCGACTCGGCCAACATGAAGCCGGCTCCCGCACCCACGCCGCCGGCGCCGACAAGCTTCAAAAAATCTCTGCGGTCTATGCCCGACATCTCGTTACGCTTACTCCCGATTCACTTGTGGCAAGTCAAACAATCGAGCCCGAACTCGACCTGGTGTTCTTTGTGGCAAGTCAGGCACAGACCCATTTCTGTCGGCGCCTCGCGGGAGATGACATCCATCGTTTCAACAGGCCCATGACAGGTCTGGCACTCTACGCCGGCCTGGACGTGACGCTTATGCGGAAAGTAAACGAAGTCAGGCAGGTCGTGAACCTTGATCCACGGTATCGGCTCTTTGTTAACCCAGTAATCCATCAGCAGCCTGATCTGTGGCCGCTCGGTCGCGACGCTCTGGTGACAGCCGACGCATTTGCTGATGGACGGTACCCCGGCCGATGTGGAACGACGCGCCTCGGTGTGGCAATACATGCACGGAATCTCGAACTCGCCCGCGTGAATCCTATGGCTGAAATTGATCGGTTGTTGCGGTGCGGTACCGGGAAAAAACGCTGCGTTAGCCCAATAGCCGAATACCAGCCCAACGAACACAGTGCCGAGCAGCACCCCAACCGGCGTGAGCACTCTTAACGTTGGAACGATAGAAACGCTCATCTATTCCGCACTTCGCTGCCGATTGTCGTCGGCCAGCGAAATCAGGTCCAGCAAAGGTTTCCCTTGGGCGCCGCCGTTGCCGACCAGACCCACGGTAGCGCCGAACCCTTCGCCGAACTCGTGAAGCAGTTTCGCGATATCCGGGTTTTTTGTCGCCCGTAAATAGGTGTCTGCCATCTGGTGAATCGCCTGATAGAAATACAAATTCATGTCGTCGATGTCCGTGTCCTTAATCCACAGATCAATCGCCGCGATCGTTTTTCGTTCGCCGTCCCATAACGACAGCATCATCGACTGGCATGGTGTTGGTCCGGCGCCTCGCGCCTCCGACGCCTCCCACGTTATTCGCGTGGGCACGTCATCACCGTCCAGGTCGATGGTCAGTTTGATCTCGGCAGTTCTTGACATGATTCCATGCTCTTGATTCCATGCGGTCTTGCCTCTGCGATCGCTCCGCAAAAGATGCTCGATATCCTAATTCTCTTGGTCCTGTTCGGTATTATTGTCAGTCTGGGCAGCGGCCTGATATTCCTCGTCCAAGATCGCGGCAAAACCCAACGCACCGTGATTTCACTCAGCGTTCGGGTAGCTCTGGCCGCTTTGCTACTCGCTCTGTTGGCGTATGGATTTGTCACCAAGTTCATGATTCCCGGCGGCTAAAACCAGTAGACAAACGTAAACAGAAACAGCCAGATCACATCCACGAAGTGCCAGTACCAGCTTGCGGCTTCGAAGGCGAAGTGGTTGTCCGGTGTGAAGTGCCCCTTGAGCGTCCGCAGCCACATCACGGCCAGCATCGTCGCACCCAGGGTTACATGCGCACCGTGAAATCCCGTGAGCATGAAGAAAGTCGAGCCGTAGATTCCGGAGCCCAGCGTCAACCCAAGCTCGTTGTAGGCGTCGATGTACTCGATAGCCTGTAAGACGACGAATGTGGTGCCCAGAATCACCGTGATGGCGAGCCAGATTTGCAACGGCAGTCTGCGGTTTTTCTTCAACGCCCAATGGGCGAACGTGACCGTGACGCTGCTGGTAACCAGAATTACAGTGTTGATAAAGGGCAGACCCCACGCCTCCATCGCCTCCGTCGCAGTACCGCCGGGGGTCATGAACAGCGGCCAGGTGTCGGCGAAATCAGGCCACAAGTGGAGGTGAGTCTCCAGATTACTACCCGCACCGGCCAGCCACGGCACCGAGATGATCCTGGCGTAGAAGAGGGTGCCGAAGAAGGCAGCGAAAAACATAACCTCCGAGACGATGAACCAGAACATTGCCATGCGGTAGGAACGGTCGAGCAGACCGCTGACCATACCTTTGAGAGACTCCCGGATAACGGTGCCGAACCAGCCGAACATCATGAATGCGATCAATGCGAGCCCGGTGTAAAAAATCGGTGCTCCAAAGCTGCCCGTGGCTGTTGCTACTTTTACGGTACTCTGTTGAACGAAGTTAGCCGCGCCGAACGCGGTCAGGAATAACGCGACGGAGCCGACGATGGGCCAGACGCTGCTGTGCGGTACGTAGTAGCGGGGCGTGTCGCTCATGAACCGGAATGCTCCTCGTGAGCCGCCGACGTGATGTCGGAACTGTCTCGGTCGATCTCAAGCCCCGTCGTTTGAGCGACGGTTACCGGGAACAGCGCATAGGACAAGCTGAGCGTGTTGATGTCCGCGGGCAGGTCGACTCCCATATAGAACTTCACCAGCATCTCCATCTCTTCGCCGGCCTCTAACGTCTGTTGCGTGAAGCAGAAGCACTCGATTTTGTGTAGATATCGAGCAGCCAAGCCCGGCGCCACGCTTGGCACAGCCTGGCCGGTCACGGCCTGGTTCGCGTGGTTTCGCACATAGAATCTGGTCTCGTTGACTTCCCCGAGCCGAACGCGCAGCCGGCTCTCCATCGGCCGAAACTCCCACGGCATGCCCCGACCGACGTGAGCGAGAAACTGGATCGTCACCTCACGCTCGAGAATTGGCGAGGTCTGCACGCTGACAGCTGCTTGCCCGGACGTCTTGCCATTGATGCCGGTCAATTCGCAAAAGACGTTGTAAAGCGGCACCAGCGCAAACGCGAACCCGAACATGCCCACAGCCACTAACAGCAGAAGTGCCGTGTGCTTGCGTTGACGATCGCGGCTATCTGTCATCGACTCGCTACTCCGGTGCACTCAGGGCTCATGGCAATAGATTTCCGATTACTCCACATGCGGTGGTGTTTCAAACGTGTGATGCGGCGCCGGCGACGGGATCGTCCATTCGAGTCCTTCCGCGCCTTCCCATACTTGATCGGTAGCTTTCTCGCCGCCGCGTATGGTCTGAACCACGATGTACAGGAATAAGAGCTGCGATAGGCCCAAAAAGCCAGCGCCGATGCTCGAAACCAAGTTCAGATCGGAAAACGGCAACGAGTAATCCACGATTCGCCGCGGCATCCCCGCGAGCCCAACGAAATGCATCGGGAAGAACGTAACATTGAGTCCGACCACCGCGATCCAGAAGTGAATCTTGCCGAGTCGCTCGTTGTACATGTTGCCGGTCCATTTCGGCAGCCAGTAATAGACCGCCCCCATCGTGGCGAAGATGGCGCCCGGATATAGGACATAGTGGAGGTGCGCTACGACGAAGAACGTGTCGTGGTACTGAAAGTCCGCCGGGACGATGGCTAACATCAGTCCGGAGAGCCCGCCGATGGTAAACATCACGACGAAGCCGAGAGCGAACAGCATCGGTGTCTCGAAGGTCAGAGAGCCGCGCCACATGGTGGCCACCCAGTTAAAGACTTTCACCCCCGTGGGGATAGCGATCAACATCGTCGCGTACATGAAGAACAACTCGGCCACCAGCGGCATACCGGTGGCGAACATGTGATGTCCCCACACGATAAACGACAGGATCGCGATTGATACTGTCGCGTACACCATCGAGCGATAGCCGAATAATTTTTTACGCGAAAAAGTTGGGATGATCTGTGAGGCGATACCGAAGCCCGGCAGGATCAAGATGTAGACTTCCGGGTGGCCGAAGAACCAGAACACGTGCTGAAACAGCAGCGGATCACCGCCGCCGGCCGCTGAGAAAAAGCTCGTACCGAAATGCCGGTCGGTGAGCATCATCGTAACGGCGCCTGCCAGCACCGGCATGACCATAATCAGCAGGAATGCGGTAATCAGCCAGGTCCAGACGAACAACGGCATCTTCATCAACGTCATGCCCGGCGCCCGCAGGTTGAAGATGGTGACGATAATATTGATCGCCCCCAACACCGAGGAAATCCCCATCAGATGGATGCCGAAGATCAGGAAGTCGGTGCTTGGAGGGCCATAGGTGGTCGATAAGGGAGCATAGAGCGTCCAGCCGAAATTGGGTGCGCCCCCTTCCATGAATAACGTCGAGAGCAGCATGAAAAAAGCGAACGGAAGAATCCAGAAGCTGAAGTTATTCAACCGCGGGAGCGCCATGTCGGGCGCGCCGATCATCATCGGAATCATCCAGTTGGCCAGTCCCACAAACGCGGGCATGACCGCGCCAAATACCATGATCAAGCCGTGTAGGGTTACTGTTTGATTGTAGAAATTCGCCGTGACGAATTGGAGTCCAGGCTGGGCTAACTCCAAACGGAATAGCATTGCCATCGCCCCGGCAATCATAAACAACGTAAAGCTGAGGCACAGGTAGAGCGTGCCGATTTCTTTGTGGTTGGTTGTCAGCACCCAACGGGCGATGAACTGCACCAGTGGATGCCGGCCTCGGGGAATGTTTTCTGCGTGGGCAATCATGCCTGATCCACCTAACGGGCTGAGTAAACTGTAAGCGGTTGGACGACGTCGCCGGTATCATTTCCCCAGGCATTGCGTTCGTAGGTAATGACGGCAGCCAACTCCAGGTCGCTTAACTGCGGCGCCCAAGCCTGCATCTCGGTCTCGGCCAGACCGTTCATCACTCGCTCGAGATGGGCCTCGACCGGTCCGGTCGGGATGACGCCGCCTGCCAGTGCCGGGTACTTGATTCCTTGGCCCATTCCGTCGGGCTGATGACAAGTCGCGCAATGAGTGAGGAACACGTCTTCGCCCATCGGCATCAATTCCGCCATCGTCCAGTCCCTGCTGCGGGCCGCTACCGCGGCCTCCCCCGCGAGTTCGTTGGCCAGGCGTTGATCGTCGATCCAAGAGAGAAAGTCTTCCTCGGAGCGCACTTCTACGACCACTGGCATAAACGCATGATTCATTCCACAAAGTTCGGTGCACTGACCGCGATATACTCCTGGTGTATTGACACGTGTCCACGCCTCGTTGATAAAGCCCGGAATCGCATCTTGCTTGACTGCGAAGTCCGGCACCCACCAGGAATGGATGACGTCATCGGAGGTCGTCAGGAACCGAACCTTGAGATTTGTCGGCAGTACCAGCGGATTGTCTACCTCGAGCAGATAGTACTCGCCCTTGGGGTCGACATTGTTAATCTGCTCCAACGGCGTCGTGAGATTACTGTAAAAGCCGATACCGGCCTCTACATATTGGTAGTGCCACTTCCATTGCGAGGCGGTGATGAGGACGGTAAGGTCCGCGTCACTGTTGTCCTCGATGTCGATCAATGTCATGGTCGCAGGCACCGCAGCGCCGATCAGGATCAGGGTCGGTATCAGCGTCCACACCACCTCCACGGCGGTACTCTCATGGAATTTCGCCGGCTCGGGATGCTTCGAGCGCCGGTGAGCGATGATGGAATAGAACATGACGATAAAGACAATGGCACCGACAACGACACAGATCCCGAAAATCAGGTGATGCAGCGACTGAACGCGCTGGCTCATGTCCGTCACGCCGCGACGCATGTCGAACATCTGAGCAGACGCGTTTTGAGAAAATACCCACAGCACTGCGAGTATCAGAAAGCTCTGGACCCTGTTGGTGATAGACGTCACGCTGCTCGTGGTTCTTTTATATCGGCGGGTGGTGGCAACGCTGCGCTTTTTGAAGTTCAAGGCGGATCTTTCAGCGCGTCAACTGCGCCAGCGAGCGCAGCTGATGTCTGCCTTCCCAATCGCGATAGCGGATGGCGGCCGCATGTTCGGTTGGCTCTTGCCAGTCGCCTCGATGGGCAAGCAAGAAGTCCTCACCGCTGATCTTCGCTTGCCACGCCTCGCCCTCCCAGTCGATGAATGCAAGGCTACTATTGGAATGGCGACTCCATCGACTCAAATTTTGCGGAACGTGCTCGAATGCACCGTCGCGAATCCAGGCCGTCCATCTTTCCCCGTTCCAGGTGACGAACTCCATTCTATCTTGCGCCCACGGTTGATTGGCAAGCGCGCTATCGGTATCGATGGTCGCATAAAATGCGAGCCTGGCCGCCAGTATGGTGACCAGAAACGCTGCCAACAGGCCGAGGATTACCTTCGCCACTAATTCCCCCCAGAATTAATTAGGCGTGAATGTTATATACAACATGGGAGCGGTCAGCCTCACCTGCGCCGCCCAACGACGGTCACATGCTACACAAATCGGGCAGGAAATGAAATTCTAGGACCTCGATAGAATGGACGTTGAAGCGCCGGCCGCAGCACAAAAAACCCCCGCGCCAAGCGGCAGAATCAACGCGCGACTCGCCCCGATTTCCGGCTCAATTTCCACGACGCCTGACCGAGGTAACGCCTAGAACCACGGCCATCGCAACGAGTACGCCCGCAAGCCCAAACCATTGGATCGCGTATCCCAGGTGCTGTTCCGGTGCCATCGTGCGAGGCTCCCATTCGCGTACGAATCCATCGGGGTACTCCGAAGCCAGCCACAGTTGATAGTTAAACAGCGGTACTCCCAAGCGCAGCTCGAGTTCGTCAATACTGGGGAATAACACGACTTGCGGCCAGCTGTCCGCCTCATTCGGTGCGGCCGTCGCCAGCTTGAGTCCGGGCCGGGGCAGCGTGTCGATTCGCCCTCGAATCTCTCGGACTGCCTCACTCACGGCGATCTGTGGAAGCACCCGGCGGTCGGGGTCGGCCCTGACCCAGCCTCGATTCACCAGCAGCCACCGCTCGCCGCGTAGCAGCTGAAACGGCGTCAGCACATGATATCCTGCCTGCCCCTGGTGGATCATGTTGTCCAACAGAAGCTGTCGTGAGGAATCATACCGGCCGCGCAGCTCGAGTGTCCGATAGCGATTCTCCTCGAGCCACTGGTTCTCGACTGGAGTCGTGAGAGCGGGAAGATCCTGTCCGGAGAGAAATTGATCGAAGAGTGGTGCCTTCTCCGCGGCCCGGCGCAACTGCCACTCGCCCAGCGACAGGAGCAGCGCCAGCAGCACCAGGAAGGCGACAGCAGGAATTGCGCGGCCGATGTACATCAGCTATCCAGCAGCGCCCGAGGCAGTCAATAGCGCTAACAAGATGAAGCCTGCGTAGAGAGATATCGACAGCAATACTAGTAACCAGGTGCTGATTCGAACCTTTTTGATGAGTTGTTCTTGCTTGTCTCTCATTCTCCGGCTCGTCTAATTTTAAGGCCCCTTCGCTGGCCCGACCACGTCGGGAGCAGCAGCACTCACCACCGAGCGCCGCAGCTTGCGGCAGACCGACGGTATCGCCACACATCGTAGACGGGAAAGGATAAGAACATCAATCCGCTCGGGTGCGCAGACTGTTGTAAGATGCGAAAAGATCAACGCAGGTAGGGCCTTGCAACGTCGCTTCTCGGAGTTTGGAAAAATGACAAAACCGATCGACCGTATTATGGTTCCGTTGGACTATTCAGAACCCGCCTTTCACGCGGCATGGATCGCATTGGCAATCGCCCGATCTATGCGGGCATCGCTCACGCTATTTCATATTCATCTCCAGGAAAAAGCGACGCGTGAAACAGTCGTGATCGAGTACAAGAAGCTCTCGGCGCTCACTGATGAAAGCTACCCCTCCTTGTTAGAAGACGTCGTGGTCGATCCTTCCGTCGACAGTCTCAAGGCCCGTGCTTTCAGCGAAGTTGAATTCGAGACAGCCTCACATTCGTTGTCCAACGAAATTTGCGACTATGCAAAAGATCACGAGATCGGCTTAATCGTGATTGGGGCCAAGATTCACTCGGCGCTCCATGATCTACTTCTAGGCAACTTGACTGCCAAGGTCGTGGACAAGGCCCCCTGCCCTGTGACAGTCGTTCATTAATATCGAAAAACATCGCTGTACGAGAAATTCGAGAGACAGGGGCGATCTACTACGTCGGCGAATGCGCGATCACGAATCGGGAGGGGCACGCGGGCTTCAGCACCGCTACGGAAAGCCGATCAATCGCCCCGCCAACACGACACTGACCCATAGCGACAATGAAACCAGGCCTACCAGCCTGCTCCTGATCGCACTCACCTTCATCTCGCTCGTCATGATCAATCGGCGGCGGATCGTGAACATAAAGATCAACACGAGACAC
>SMWC01000082.1 GCA_004357505.1 Gammaproteobacteria bacterium
AACGACGCGTTCCTGGAGTGCGCCGAGGTTTTCGACCACTGGTACGGGACGAGTCAGGAATACATCCAGTCGCTGCTCGATCAAGGCCGCTCTGTCCTGCTGGAAATCGACTGGCAGGGAGCGGCCCAGGTGCGCTCGCGCCGTCCCGATGCGGTGAGCGTTTTCATCATGCCGCCGAGTCGTGACGAGCTCGAGCGGCGTTTGCGCGGGCGTCGCACCGACTCCGAACCGGTCATCCAGCGGCGACTGCGCGATGCGCTGAGCGATATGGCCCATTGGCATGAGTTCGACTATATCGTCATCAACGACGACCTCGACAGTGCCGTGGCTGAGCTTGCGGCCATCGTCGGAGCAGGGCGCGACGAGAACCGCACGAAGTCCCCTGAGACCCAGGCCCGAGTCAAGGCAATCCTGGCCGTCAGCCGGTAACCCAAGGAGCCTGTGGTAGCCGCGAAATATCGCCTGCAGCCCACCGCGACTGCCGGCGCATATGGCTACGCCGAGGGCTATTGCAGTACACTGGCACAAATAATGTATCCAAGGAGGGTGCGTAATGGCCCGAATTACGGTGGAAGACTGTAGCGAGAAGATCCCGAACCTGTTCACGCTCGTGCTCGTGGCGTCGAAGCGCGCGCGCCAGTTGGCTAACGGTGCCGAGCCGATGGTCGATTGGGAGAATGATAAGCCCACAGTGATAGCGTTGCGCGAGATCGCAGAGGGCTATATCACCGAGGACATTCTTCAACAACGGGATCAGCCAATGGAGGAGGTGCTGGTGGTGGACGCGCAGGCCCCAGTTATTCCTGATGACCTGATGGCAGTTCGCCCGATTTCTGTCCGCGATTGATGCGGAGTAGCTGACGGGCCAGGCGTCTCGCCCAGCGTGACGCACGAGAGGTCACCATGGATTACGGTGCTGTCATCCGGGACCGACTCCCCGCCGCCTGGCGGAGCGATGAGTTCGAGCCGTTATTGACGGAGCTGGAAGCCTACCTACCTCAGGAAGATATCGTCGGGATTTGCGCTGCATACGAGTTCAGCGCGAAGGCCCATGAAGGACAGGAGCGTCTGAGCGGCGCGCCGTACATTACGCACCCCATCGCAGTCGCGAAGATTCTGGCGGGCCTGCATCTGGATGCGGGTTCGATCAAGGCGGCACTCCTGCACGATGTGGTGGAGGATACGCCGCGTACCCTCAGGGACATCGAGAAAGAGTTCGGCCGTGGCGTCGCGTTGCTCGTCAACGGTGTCAGCAAACTCGATAAACTTCATTTCGATAGCGTCGCCGAGGCGCAAGCGGAAAGCTTCCGCAAGATGCTGCTCGCCATGGTCAAGGATTTGCGCGTGATTCTGGTCAAGCTAGCGGATCGTCTGCACAACATGCAAACCATCGACGCGTTGGAACCGCAGAAGCGGCGACGGATCGCCAAAGAGACGCTCGAGATCTATGCGCCCATCGCCAATCGGCTCGGTATCTACAGCCTAAAAATCGAGCTTGAGGATCTCGGCTTCAAAACTTACTGCCCATTCCGTTACCGCGTACTCGAGCGGTCGCTGCGCAAGGCAAGGGGTAGTCAGAAACAATTTTTACGTAAGATCGAAAGCAATCTACGTAAAAACCTGGCCGATCAGAGCATCGAGAGTCAGCTCGTGACCCGGGAGAAGCATCTCTACGGCATCTATTCAAAGATGCGCAGAAAACACCTCCATCTCTCGGACATCGTCGATGCCTTCGGGCTGCGGATTATCGTTGCGGATATCGATAGCTGCTACCGCGTGCTTGGTCTCGTCCACCAACTTTATAAGCCGATGCCCGGGCGTTTTAAGGACTACATCTCGATACCTCGCGTTAACGGTTATCAGTCGCTGCACACGACACTGTTCGGGCCCGGCGGCACCCCGCTGGAGGTGCAGATCAGGACCGAAGAGATGGATCGAGTTGCCGAACGCGGTATCGCAGCGCATTGGCAATACAAAGCAGTCGACAAGCACACGTATAACGCCGAAGCTAGGGCACGGGAATGGCTTACCGGCCTGATGGAGATGCAGAAGGCGGGGAACTCGGAGGAGTTTCTCGAAACCGTCAAAGTGGATCTGTTCCCGGACAAGGTCTATGTCTTCACGCCGAAGGGCGACATCATGCGCCTGCCACGGGGCGCGACGGCTGTCGATTTCGCCTACGCGGTGCATACCGATGTGGGTAATCGCTGTGTTGCGGTCAAGATCGACCGCCGTCTTGTGCCACTGAAAACGGCATTGAGCAACGGTGAGACAGTCGAGATCTTGACCGCGCGCGGGGCGAAGCCGAATCCGACCTGGGTCAACTTTGTCACTACGGCAAAAGCGCGTAACGCAATCCGTACCTACCTGAAGGGGCTGAGGAGAGACGAAGCGCGCGAGCTCGGCCGGCGATTGCTCAGTCAGGCGCTACGACCGTACTCGCTCAACTTGAGACGGTTGCGCAAAGCACAGCTAGAGACACTGTTGAAAGAACTTCAGGCGGACGACATGGAGGACGTCTATGAGCAACTGGGTTTAGGCGAACGCTTGGCGCCCGTTTTGGCCGGCATGCTTGCGCAACAGGAAATCTCTGCAGACGGTGAGATTACCGAGCAGCGTAAGCCGCTCGATATTGCAGGCATAGAAGGCCTGGTTGTCAGTTACGCGCGCTGCTGTAACCCGATTCCCGGCGATGAAGTTATCGGCTTTATGTCGAGCGGCCGAGGCATGGTGATTCATCGAACGAGCTGCCACAACGTAATTGAGGACAGAAATCACCCGACGAAGTGGCTTCCGGTGGATTGGCGCCGCGGAATCAAGGGAGAGTTCCAATCCGAGATCCATGTCAGGACGTTGAACCGCGTCGGCTTACTTGCGGAGGTCGCGGGGCGTATCTCAGCAACCCGGAGCAATATAGATAATGTCACGGTCGAGGCGGACGGCGATGCTTCGATGCTGTCGTTCCGGCTGACCGTTCGCAATCGTCGCCACCTCGCGCAAGTCATCCGCAGCATTCGCTCCAACCCAGGAGTCGTTCGCGTCAGTCGAACCGCCGGATGATCGACAGATAGAATTCAATGAAACAGCAACCTATCCAGACCGACAGCGCCCCGGCAGCCATCGGTACTTACAGTCAGGCGATTCGTGCCGGTGACACGGTCTATCTGTCGGGACAGATACCTCTGGTCCCGGAAACCATGGAACTCGTCAGCGGTGGCGCTGAGCGACAGATTCGACAGGTGTTCGATAATCTCACCGCAGTCGCGGAGGCAGCGGGTGGTACGTTGGCCGACGTTGTGAAGCTGACCGTGTATCTGACCGACCTCGGTGACTTTCCAACGGTCAACGAGATCATGGCCGAGTACTTTACCGAACCCTATCCTGCACGGGTGGCCATCGGCGTTGCGCAACTACCGAAGGGAGCCTCGGTCGAGATGGACGCGATTGTCGTCGCCTGACCTTGTCCTAGCAGGCTGCTAGGTGTCTGCCAAAATGGCCCAGCAGTCGAAATCCTATAATCCCGGTGACGCACCGAGCGGCACGCTGGAACAACCGGTAGCCATCTTACGAGGTGTGGGACCACGCATCGCAGAGCGTCTGACGCGGCTCGGCGTAACCACGGTCAGTGATCTTCTGTGTTTGTTGCCGGTTCGCTACGAAGACCGTACCGAGCTGCGGCGATTGGGAAGTTTGCGCCCGGGCGAGAAGGTGCTCGCCCAAGGCAGGATCGAGCTCGCTGAAGTCATCTTCCGCGGCCGCCGGGCGTTACTTTGCCGGATCGCCGATGGTACGGGTGCGATCACATTGCGGTTCTTCAGCTTCTCGCGCGCGCAACACGACAACCTCGTCCGCGGGGCGACATTACGGTGTTTCGGCGAGGTGCGCGCGGGTCCGACCGGCCTGGAGATGGTGCATCCCGAGTACCGCGTGGTCGGGCCCGATACGCCGCCTCCGAGCAAGGTGTTAACACCGGTCTACCCATCGACCGAAGGCCTGCATCAGCAACGGTTGCGTTCCTTGATGGTGCAGGCGCTCAGCATGCTGGAGCGGGCGCCACTGACCGATTACCTTGCTGATCGGCTGCCTGCGGATGTTCCGCAACTGGATGAGGCGTTGAAATTTCTGCACGGGCCGCCTCAGGGAACCGAGCTTGAACCACTCAGTATCGGCCGGCACCCGCACCAGCTGCGCATCGCGCTGGAAGAATTAGTCGCTCAGCGGCTGAGCCTGTTGCGGATCAATCTGGGCCGGCAGCGTGAACGGGCCACCGCGTTGAGCGACGACGGTAAGCTCGTTGCTAAATTTCGTCGACAGTTGCCGTTTACATTGACCGGCGCACAGGAGCGGGTGCTCACGGCCATTCTCAAGGATCTGCGCCACGACACACCGATGCACCGGCTATTACAAGGTGATGTGGGCTCTGGTAAGACCGTCATCGCCGCAGCCGCAGCCGTTGTGAGTGCCGCGAACGGGTTGCAGACTGCCGTGATGGCGCCGACCGAGTTGCTGGCCGAGCAACACTACGCCACCTTCCGCGCCTGGCTCGAACCGCTGAACATCAGCGTCGCGTGTCTGACCGGATCGGTCCTCGGCAGCGCACGACTAGAGCTGTTGCGACGGATCGCGGCTGGCGATGCGCAGGTGGTGGTGGGCACGCACGCGCTATTTCAGCAGGAGGTTCGCTTTAGCCACCTGGCGCTCATCATCGTCGACGAGCAGCAGCGCTTCGGTGTCGATCAACGCCTGGAACTCAAACTGAAGGGCAAAGATGGCACGCACTCTCCCCATCAACTCATCATGACCGCGACACCCATCCCGAGAACACTAGCGATGACAGCCTATGCCGATCTGGATCATTCTGTCATCGACGAACTGCCTGACGGGCGACAACCGACACGCACGGTCGTCATGCCCGAGAGCAAGCGCCCGCAACTCGTACAGAGAGTCCGCGCCCACTGTCAGCGCGGCGAGCAAGTATATTGGGTGTGCCCGCTGATCGAGGAATCCGAGGCGCTGGATTCTCAGGCAGCGGAGCAGCTTGAACAGCAGCTCCAATCGGCCCTGCCGGAGCTTGAAATCGCCTTACTCCACGGCCGTATGAAGTCTGCTGCCAAGGATCAAATTATGCGCCGTTTCAAGGTTGGCGAGCTCGATCTGCTGGTCGCGACGACCGTGATCGAGGTCGGCGTTGATGTGCCGAATGCGACGCTGATGGTTATCGAGAACTCAGAGCGCATGGGGCTGGCGCAACTACACCAGCTTCGGGGCCGGGTGGGCCGCGGTGCGGCCGCGTCGAGTTGTGTTCTGCTCTACAAGTCACCGTTGTCTGAGCTTGCACGTGAGCGATTGAGGATCATGCGTAGGACAACTGATGGTTTTAAGATCGCGCAGAAAGATCTGGAGCTAAGGGGGCCCGGAGAAGTGCTCGGCACGCGCCAAACCGGCGTCATGCAATTGAAGATTGCCGACCTTGTGCGAGATGCGCACCTGTTGCCCGAGGTGATCCGGCTATCCGACGAGTTGGTCGAGAGATATCCGCAACGCGTAGAGCCGCTCATTGACCGCTGGCTCAGCGGTCAGGCGCACTACGCCAAGGTGTAGCCAGCCTGTTGCATCAGCCGGGCTATGTTGGTCGGTACCCGTTAGCCCCCTACAATGCGTTCATTGTGACCAAACTGCCACTCAGCCTAAAGCCTGATGTTCTGATCAGCCGCACTAGGACGCGAGCGCCGCCCCGTGGGCGTTATCGGCAAAACTTGCTGCGGCGCGGCGGTCGCTATGCGCGGTTGGTACGGCTGCACCGGCCGATCGGCATCTGGTTGCTGCTGTGGCCGGCGCTCTGGGCGTTATGGATCGCGGCTGAAGGTGTGCCCGATCTTAAGAATCTATTCGTGTTCGTGCTGGGGACGATCGTGTTGCGCTCTGCCGGGTGCGTGATCAACGATTATGCGGATCGGCATATCGATCCCCATGTCAAGCGAACTCGCGATCGGCCGATGGCCACGGGGGAGGTGTCGGTGATCGAGGCGCTGGTCGTGTTTGCCGTGCTTATGTTGGTCGGCTTAGGCCTGGTTCTGATGCTCAATCGCCTCACGCAGTGGCTCGCCGCCATCGGTGCTGTGGTCACGGTCGTGTATCCGTTCGCGAAGCGCGTTATTTCGGCGCCCCAGTTTGTGTTGGGTATCGCATTCTCATGGGGCGTGCCGATGGCGTTCGCCGCGCAACTTGGACACGTGCCGCGCGAGGGATGGCTAATGTTCGTCGTGACGATGATCTGGGTTGTGGTCTACGACACAGAGTACGCGATGGTGGACCGCGACGATGATCTCAAGCTCGGCGTCAAATCCACCGCGGTTCTGTTTGGCGACCTCGACCGCGTTTTCATCGGCGGATTGCAACTGATGTTTCTGGCCGGACTCTTCCTGGTCGGTCAAAATGCGGAGCTCGGTCGTTGGTATCTCGCTGGGCTAAGCGCAGCCGGGATACTGATGGTGTACC
>SMWC01000083.1 GCA_004357505.1 Gammaproteobacteria bacterium
CCAGTTGCTCTCGTGCTTCAGCCCTAAGTCGTAGAGTATAGGCCAGGTATAAAGACCGGTATTGTGGCCGTCGTCGAACACCAGCCTGACGGCGTATCGGCCGACCGGTTCGATCTGATCTATGTTGACTGCTTGTTTTCCGCTGACGAGCACGCATTCCCCTCCACCATGTCCTTGAACTTCGGCCGACGGCGAGAATACACGCAGATACTCGGCTGTCAGCTCGAACGAACGGCCGTCGGAGAAGCTGATTTGAAGCTTGCGCGAGCGTTTCTGCAGCGTGATATCGAGCGGATGGGGCGCGGTATGCATTTATAGTATGTAGCGTGTCAGATCCTCATTCTTCACGAGCTCGCCTAGATGTTCATCGACGTAGGCTGCGTCGACGACGACAGACTGTCCGCCCTTGTCCGCCGCCTCAAACGAGACGACCTCCAACAAACGTTCCATGACGGTGTGCAGCCGCCGCGCACCGATGTTCTCGGTACGTTCGTTGACATGGAAAGCCACTTCGGCGATGCGCTGAATTCCGTCGGCCTCGAAACTCAATTCAACTCTCTCCGCACCCATCAGCGCCGTGTATTGCTCAGTAAGAGAAGCGTCCGGCTCGGTGAGAATGCGAACGAAGTCAGCCGTGCTCAATGCGTTCAGCTCAACGCGGATTGGGAAACGCCCTTGTAGCTCAGGGATCAGATCCGACGGCTTTACCACAGTGAACGCGCCGGACGCGATGAACAAGATATGGTCGGTGCGAATCATACCGTAGCGCGTACTGACGGTGCAGCCCTCGACCAGCGGTAAAAGATCGCGCTGCACACCTTCTCTCGAAACGTCCGCGCCGATCGTATCCGCGCGACGTACAACTTTATCGATCTCGTCGAGAAACACGATGCCATCTTGCTCCACGGCGTTGAGTGCCTTGACCTTAATGTCCTCCTCGTTGATCATTTTGCCCGCCTCTTCGTCCGTAAGAACCTTCAACGCAGCTTCAACCTTAAGCTTTCGCTTGCTGCGCCGCCCGCCCGAGACGTTCTGGAACATGCTCTGCAACTGATTGGTCATCTCCTCCATCCCCGGAGGCGCCATGATTTCCACGCCGATCACCGGCGACTCGACCTCGATCTCGATCTCACGGTCATTCAGTGCCCCTTCCCGGAGCATCTTGCGGAAACGTTGCCGGGTCTCTCCGCCGTCACCGTCATCCTGCGATCCCGGTAACAACGCATTCAACAACCGATCTTCCGCGGCATCCGCCGCCCGATGATTGACCCTGGCAAGCTCCTCTTCGCGTACCAATTTGACAGCCATGTCGGCTAGATCGCGGATGATCGAATCTACCTCGCGGCCAACATAACCGACCTCGGTGAATTTCGTGGCTTCGACTTTGATGAACGGCGCCTTGGCGAGACGGGCGAGACGTCGGGCAATTTCCGTCTTGCCGACGCCGGTTGGTCCGATCATGAGAATATTCTTCGGTGTGATCTCGCTGCCGAGCGGTTCGCCGACCTGCGCCCGGCGCCAACGATTTCGCAATGCGATTGCGACCGAGCGCTTCGCCTCCTCCTGGCCGATGATGTGCTTATCCAGTTCCGCAACGATTTCTCTGGGGGTCATCGACATGCTAGCCCGCCTATTGAGTCAGAACTCCGATAGCAATGAATCTTCTCCATCGTAAAGTATTTGAGCCGAGCGCGGCGACCGTCTGGTGCAATAGGCGGGCCAGAGCTCGCTCTATCGGCCGAGTTCCTCGATCGTGATCTGATCGTTGGTGTAGATGCAGATGTCGCCCGCAATGGTGAGCGCCTTTTCGACAATCGTTCGGGCATCCAAATCCGTGTTATCCAACAACGCTTGAGCCGCTGCTTGCGCGTAGGCCCCGCCGGAACCGATGACAAGTACATCGTGCTCGGGTTCGATCACGTCTCCGGTACCGGAAATCAGTAGAGACTGCTTTACGTCCGCGACACACAGCAATGCTTCCAAGCGCCTTAGCATTCGGTCCGTCCGCCAGTCCTTCGCGAGTTCGATCGCCGCACGCGTAAGATTGCCAAACTGCTCAAGTTTCTTCTCGAAATACTCGAACAGCGTGAACGCGTCCGCGGTTCCGCCTGCGAAGCCGGCCAGGACCTTGCCGTCGTGTAAATGCCTCACTTTGCGCGCATTACCCTTGATGACTTTGTCGCCGAGCGTGACTTGCCCGTCGCCGCCCAGTGCGACGTGGCCGTTGCGACGTACGCAGACAATAGTCGTGCCGTGGAATTTATCCATGTCGAGTCCGGACTGGTGACCGGCTCGGTCGCCGGACTTCAGTCGCTCCGGCGCCTCGCCCGAGGGTGCGCTTGATCGTATATATGGGCAAGGTGCTGGAAATCAAGGTGCGTGTAAATCTGGGTCGTGGAGATACTCGCATGGCCGAGCAGTTCCTGGACGGCGCGCAGGTCGCCGCTGGCTTCGAGGAGATGCGTCGCGAAGGAGTGTCTGAGTATATGCGGGTGGATCGGAAGTCCCGCGCCCCAACGTTTGGCCCACTGTTTGAGCCGTGCCTGGACGCTACGACCCGCTAGGCGGGTGCCACGCCGAGAGACGAACAGCGCAGGCTCATCGCCCGCCACGATCGCTGCACGGACTTCGATCCAGGCCTCGAGCGCCGCGACAGCATACCGGCCCACAGGCACGATTCGTGTCTTGTCGCCCTTGCCGGTGATCCGGACCGTCCGATCGGTCAGGTCGAGCTCGGCAAGGTCCAGCCCCACCAGCTCCGACAACCTCAATCCGGACGAGTAGAACAATTCCAGCATCGCGCGGTCACGAACCGAGAATAGATCGTCACCCTGCAACGCGAGGAGACCGGCGACCTGGTCGGCATCCAAGGTCGCCGGCAAACGTCGCGCCGGCTTCGGCGCTCGTACGCTCGAAGCCGGATTAGCAGTCAGAATGTGTTCCTGTACCAGATAGGCGAGAAACCGTCGTACGGCTGACAGCCGTCTGGCGATACTGCGAGGGTTTAACCCTTTCCTATGGCACTCCGCCGCGAATTCCCGCACGGCGAATGAATCGAGTTTCGCTAGTTCGATCTTGCCGCGACCACAGAAAGCCAGAAAGGTGTTCAGGTCATGCTGATAGGCTGTTAGCGTGTGCGGTGAGAGCCGCCTTTCATCCTTCAAGTGCCGGATAAAACTCGCTAGGAGTTCATCAGCGCTCATGTTTTTAGGACCCAGCCGCGGTGTCCGGACTCTGGTGACCAAGCAGCGCTACGGACACTAATTCACCGAGTCGTGCCAGAAAATCCGTTTTCTGCTCGGGGTTGAAATAATCCGGGTCCCGGCTACCGATGACCAGGAAACCCAGCGCCGCTTGCGCGCCTAACGGCACCAGAGCCGCTGAACTGATTTCACGCGCATTCTCCGCAAACAGGAATGTCTTCTGCCGGCCGCGGATCAGCCCGCACCGAGGTCGAGCAGACTTTAGGAAGCTTGCAAAGGGCTTAAGCCCCGGATCGCCGCGATCGACGATCTTTAGAAACCCTTCGCGGGCTATCGTTTCGTCCTGGAGCGGCGGGAACAGAACGACGGCCGCGCGATCGGCCTGAAAGTCCTCTCTAAGACAGGTCTCCAGCGTCTCGATGCGTGCAGCATGACCAGGCGTTGTCATGAGTCGGATCGACAGGCGGTGAAGTCTTGCTACCAGCAAGTCGTTCGACCTGGCCACAGTCACCAGCTCCTTGAGTTGGCGCTCCAGATCTTGACTGCGCTGTCTAAGCACCGTGATCTGGCGCTCGACTAGCGATATGGCGGCACCGCCCGGCTTGTGGGCGACCTTAAGATCCATCAAAAGACTCGAATGCCGGTCGAAGAAGTCCGCGTGGCGTTGCAAGTACTCAGCGATATCGTCGTCGGAAAAAGTTTCCTCGACTACAGCCTCACTCTTTTGTTGACTCATATTCAATCTGCCCCTCGTAGACCCACGTCGTGGGCCCGGATAGCCACAACGGACTCCCGGATCCCTGCCAGCTCACCTCCAGCACACCGCCCGGAAGACTCACATCTACCCGCGCTCCCAGCAACCCCCAGCGTCGGCCGACGGCCACTGCGGCGGCAGCCCCCGTGCCGCAGGCCAAGGTCTCCCCGACACCGCGCTCGAATACCCGCAGGCGGATCCGAGCTGCGTCCTGAACCTCCATGAAGCCGACGTTTACCCCTCTGGCAAACGCGCTGTGCTCCTGAAACTCCGCCCCCAGTATACCGACCGGCGCCTCATCCACGGAATCCGTGCTGATCACGACATGGGGATTACCCAGCGAAACTGCCCCGAACTGGACCTTTCGACCGCCGATACGCAGATCATAGGTCGCAGCTTCGCCTTTGACCTCGAACGGCAGAGCGGCAGGTACGAAGTTCGGCTCACCGAGGTTCACGCTGACCTGACCGTCAGCGAGAATTCGCGCTTCCACGGCCCCACTAGCGCTCATCAGCTTAAACCGGTCAGCGCCGCTCTCTGCGGCTAGAAATTGCGCCACGCAGCGAACACCGTTACCGCATTGCTCAACTTCGTTACCGTCAGCGTTGAAAACCCGATACGCTCCATCCCCCGGACCTTGGTAGTCCTCTTCGATAAGCATCAGCTGGTCGAAGCCGGCGCCACGTCGCCGATCCGCCCAACGACGAACCAACGCCTGACTCGGAAGACCGATCCCCGACGGCCAACGCATGACCATGAAGTCGTTGCCGATGCCGTGCATTTTTGTGAACTGTAGCTTCATGGTGCGAATGCCATTCCCTGCAGACTGCGCCTTGTCTTGGATCATCTGAGCAGTTCTGATCTCTTCAATATAGCCTTGTTGAACCACTAGCAATAACGTCCACAGAAGGTTAAGTTGATCGGCCCCCACAACGGACGGCCCCTAAGAGCTGAAGCTACCCGCTGCAGCCGCGGATAAGATTATAGTGGATTCGATCTGGCCCAAACCGCATACGAAGTTCGAAGATCTGCGCAGCTTCCTAGATGCGCTTGAGGCGCGCGGAGACCTGACGAAGATCGATGTGCCCGTGAACCCGTCGCTCGAGGTCACCGAAATTTGCCGCCGTACGCTCTCTCAGGCAGGCCCGGCACTACTATTCACCCGGCCCAGCAACGGTCAGGTGCCGATACTGGCGAATCTCTTCGGCACTGCTGAGCGCATTGCAGCCGCACTAGGCACAACAGGGCCGGAAGGCTTTCGGCAGCTAGGCAAATTGTTAGCAGCTCTGAAGGCCCCTGAGCCGCCTCAAGGTCTCGGCGATGCCTGGCACAGGCTGCCCCTGATCAAAGAGATTCTGAATATGGCACCACGTACGGTGCGTGCGGGCCCCTGCCAGGATGTGGTGCTGGAGGGAAAAGAGGTCGATTTGGGTAGTTGGCCGATTCAGACTTGCTGGCCGGACGACGCCGGACCGCTGATCACCTGGGGTCTGACTACTACACGTGGCCCAGCCGCCGAGCGGCAGAATCTCGGCGTCTATCGACAACAGGTGATAGACCGAAATCGCATCATCATGCGTTGGCTCCCCCATCGTGGTGGCGCGACCGACTACCGGGCCTGGTGTGAGGTGCATCCGGATCAGCCGTTCCCCATCGCGGTCACGATTGGTGCCGATCCGGCAACGCTGTTGGCGGCGGTGACGCCTATCCCGGACACGCTGTCGGAGTACGCGTTCGCGGGTCTGCTTCGCGGTGCTCGAACACGACTTACCCCTTGCCTGGGCTCCGATCTCTCAGTACCGGCAAACGCGGAGATCACGCTGGAGGGGCATATCAAACCCGGTGACACGGCGGTGGAAGGACCCTTCGGCGATCACACCGGTTACTACAACGAGACCGAGACCTTTCCGGTCATGACGGTGGACAAGATTACCCACCGCACCGATCCCATTTATCACACGACCTACACTGGCCGACCACCGGACGAGCCCTCGGTACTCGGGCTTGCTCTCAACGACATCTTCGTCCCGGTCCTGCAGACCCAGTACCCGGAAATCGTCGACTTCTACCTGCCCAGTGAGGCCTGTTCTTACCGCGTGGCGGTGGTCAGTATCCGCAAGCAGTACCCGGGGCACGCGCGGCGCATCATGTTCGGGATCTGGTCATATCTCCGGCAGTTTACCTATACGAAACTCATCATCGTCGTCGATGACGACATTGATCCCCGCAACTGGTCCGATGTAATCTGGGCGATCAGCACCCGTATGGACCCAGCCCGCGACATGCAGCTGGTGGAATCGACGCCGATCGATTATCTCGACTTCGCCTCGCCGATCGCGGGGCTCGGATCCAAAGTCGGATTTGACGCGACCAATAAATGGCCCGCCGAGACACAGCGACAGTGGGGCAGGCCGATTAGCATGAACGTCGACATCGTGAAACGCATCGACGAGCTCTGGGATGAGATCGGACTTGACTGAGCACCGGTTCCACAGCGTTGCAGCGCGAGCACGATTGGACATTTGTGATGATGCTGGCTACTTTAGGAACGTCATGCTGGCTAAGCGCCGCGAAAAGAAAAACAAGAACTAGAGCCGACAAGCCCGGGAGAACCTATGCGACACATCCTTGTTACCAATTCCAAGGGCGGGTGCGGCAAGAGCACTATAGCGACCAATCTTGCCGCGTATTACGCAGACGAAGGCTATGCGACCGTGCTGGCCGACTACGATCCGCAAGGCTCGGCGCTCAGTTGGCTGGATGAGCGTCCCGAGACCGCGGCACCGATCACGGGTCTTGCCGGATATGATGACGGTCTGCGGCACCTACCTCGAAACGCCGACGTCCTGATCATCGACTCTGCGGCGGGGTCCCATGGCCCGGAGTTAACCGAACTGGTCAGGCATGCCGAAACCATTCTCGTACCCGTGCTGCCATCTCCGATCGATATTAGAGCGGCCACCGATTTTATTGCGGAACTGTTAGACCGCGGCAAGGTTGCCAGGAGGCAGGCCAAGGTCGGTGTGGTCGCAAATCGTGTCAAGGAAAACACGCTGATTTTCGAAGAGCTCGATGAGTATCTCGAGAAGCTCAAGGTGCCCTATCTAGCAGCGCTGCGAGAGGCGCAAAACTATATCAGAGCGTACCAGCGCGGCCTTGGTATCCATGAACTGCCGCCTTATCTCGCCTGGCCCGACTGGGAACAATGGGACCCGATCATCGAGTGGCTCGATTCTAGGCGGTCTCGTCCTCGCTAGAAGACTGATTTGCAGGCTCCTCGGCGGGCCGCGGCGCGTCCAATGCCGGCAACTCGTTAACGGCGCCTGTGACCAGGGCCAGACCGGAACGGAAAGCCAATGCGGCATCCTCATCTTCACCGAACTGTTTCAGGAGTCGGCCGTATAACGCGTAGGCATCCGTTCGCGGAGCCAGCGCCAGGCTCGACTCCAAGTAGCTGCGCGCCTTGCCCCATAACTCCTCTGCCATACACAGCCGCGCCGCGGTCAGAAGCAACACCCCGTCCTCGGCATGGGACTTGAGCCATTGCTCGGCGCGTTTTAACCGTTTGGCCGGCTCGCTCGTCTCGATCCGGCCATACGCGATAATCAGGTCCTCGTTCCAGTCCTTCTTCAGAGCGCTGCGTATCTCGCGCTCTGCCTGATCACCGCGACCGAGCATACTCAGGCCTGTGGCATAAAGAGCGATCAACTGGGACGCGTCGCGTGTTTTAGCGGGCAACCGCGACCACAACTCCTCCAGATCCTCGTAGGTCAGATCGGTACGAGCAGTGTAAACGGCGAGCGCTTCGGCTGTGAGTTGTTCGCGATCACCAGCCTTGAGCTTCGCTGCGCCCAGTCTCGGCAGTATCCCGATCAATCGGTCCCAGTCCTGCAACGCGCGGTGCGTTTTCGCGAGTAACGCGAGCGCAACCGGGTGATTCGGATGCATCTCCTCAATGCGGTTCAACGTTGCCAATGCGCGTTCGTACTCGGCGTGCTCAAGCTGGAGTTCAGCCTGAGTCAACAGTATGGCGATCTCAGCGCCGGGCAATTCCTCGTACGCCAATTTGAGCCAATCGTCGCGCCGCTCGTTGCCTCCTTGCAGCTGCGCCGCGCGCGCAGCCATCAGATAGTTGATCAGCGGCGCATCGGTTCCCTTTAAGCCCTGGCTCAACAGACGCTCGCCTTTCGACCAATTGCCCTCGGCGATGTGGATCAGGCCGCGAGTCAGCTTGGCCCCGGACCGCTTCAACTGCCCGTCGGCGAATGCCTTTCCCAAGCGGCGCGGTGCCCGCCACAGAGCGACCATCGCGCGAATCACTACATAACCGAGTGTCAACAGAACGAGCAACGCCGGCACGGACATCTCGATCACGTACCCGGCGAAGTTGATCAGCACATAACCGCGGTCCCGGAGCAGAAAGTGAGCAGAAAAAGCGCCAAGGAAAACGGCCGCCAGCCCCAATAGTCCTGTTCGCATCAGTTGTCTCTGTCGGCGAGGCTGCGTAGCAGGTTTAACGAGCCACTGATATCGGGGCGCGCTGGGGCGATATCGAGCGCGGCCATCTCCTCGAGCAACGCCATGGCGCTCGCCACGGCCGCATCCCCATTATCAAAGTGACGCGCCAATAGTTCCTTTGCGGCCATCAGACTTTGCCGGAAAACATCCGCCTGGCCGCTGACCAGACCGAGTCTCGCGACAACTAACTCCAACTCAAGCTGTTGGCGCACCAGCGTTTGTTCTTCGGTGGACAGCGACCGAACGATCGGTTCATCGCGGCGTTCGATGCTGACCATGGCCGCGACGGCGCCTTTGAGACTGAGCCAGATTCGAGCGAGTCCGGACGGGGTTTCTGCTGGCGGCTCGCGCTCCGCTGCAAAATTACCGGGTGACGTAGACCGTATCGACAGCGTGCGGCCGCCGTCAGCGAGTCTAGTTAAGCTGTAGCTCAGGCCTTCGACGTCCGCCAGACGGATGGCACGCAGCGCCATGAGCTCCGCAGCAATGCGCTCACGTACGCTGCCGAGCGCCGGGTTCGAGAGCTCAAGCAACTTCTCGTCAGCAAACTCCAGCGCTCTCGTCGCGTTGTCCCAACGCCCCGCCAGCGTCAGCTCGGCGTTGGCAACCGTTAGATAGTATTCCGCCTCTATCCTGAGCCAGCGCCGGCGCGTATCTTCCGATACGCCTTGAGTGGCGTTCAGGCGATCCTCCAAATCGAGAAACCGGCCCAGCATCGCATCGACGCGCTCGCCGAGATCGGTGGCGAATTCACGCGTTCTGAGGTTTTCTGCTGCAAGATCGGCCATCCGGTCCTCCAAGGCCCGCACGTCGGCACGCCCGGTTTGCAACGAAACCGACGTAGCGGAGTAGGCCTGATCGACGTCCGCATAGAACTGCCGGTATTGCCACCAGAGGAGGCCAACGGCTCCCGCGGCGAACAACGCGCAGGTTAGCGCCAGAACACCGGTGACATACGAACCGTTGCGCCGTCGTATCCTCGGCGACGAGCCTGGCGCGCGTTCAGTCTCTGGCGGCAGCTCGGGAGCTTCGGCCGCAGCGACTTCGGTGTCCTGTGGCTCGGCGTTGTCAGCCGCGCTGTCGCTATCGTCTGCTACCGGTTGCCCACCGTTTTTTTCAGACGTGTCTTGTTGACTCATGAATCTACCGTACGGGCCTAGAAGGAACCCCTTTTTACCACACGATTCGACTCTTAAGCTAAGCTGACGGGTCAACGCCCCCTTAAAAGACGCTTGAGGTTACCCACTTGGCGCCTGCCGACGGGCAGCGGCTCTTCGCGGCCCCTGATGCGCACAAAATGTCTGCCAGCTCGCTCCTTTTCGACCGCTTCGAGGTACCTGACAGACACCAAGATGCTACGGTGAATCCGCAAGAACTCCGCCGAGAATTCCTCGGTAAGCTCTGTCAGCGACTCGTCGATCAAGTCTTCGCCGCCGGTATGGTAGACGCTGACATACTTCTGATCGGCACGAAAAAATTGAACGTCCTTGACAGGAATCAGCCTGAGCGAATCCCGTACGCGTACCGCAATGTGCTGCCGTTGCGCGGACTCCGGGTCACTGGCGGCGACCAGTTTGAGTTGCGTCGCAGTCAGTCTAGCGGCCTGGTGCAGCGCTTTGTCGAGCCGCTCCTTGCGGATGGGCTTCAATAGATACCCAACCGCCTGGGTATCGAAGGCTTCCATCGCGTACTCATCATAGGCGGTCGTGAAGACGACAGCCGGCGCCTCCGATAGCGTCGACAGGTGGCGCGCGGCTTCGATTCCGCTCATGCCCGGCATCCGTATATCGAGCAACACGACAGACGGCGCAAGTTCGTTTACGAGGTCGAGCGCTTCCAGCCCCGTGCCGCACAACCCGACTACCTTGCAGCGCGGAATTTCGCCGACGAGACGTTCAAGCCGTTCACGCGCGTGCGACTCATCATCAACGATTAGCACATTGAGTTCGGACCGATTCATTCCTCGTACGGGAACCTGAGCGTTACGGTATAGCTTCCCTCCTCCTCGGTTACATCTACGCGGCCGCGCTCACCATAAGCGAGGCTCAACCGCTCACGAATATTTTCGAGCGCCAGCCGATTGCCGGGCCGGATAAACCGCCCAGTCATCTCCGTGACAGGATTCGTTACGGTGATCACGATATCGTCGTCGCTCAACTCACCTGTGATCCACACGGTACCGCCACCGTCCAGTGGTTCGATACCGTGATGGATCGCGTTTTCCAACAGCGGTTGAATGGTAAGACTCGGCACGATGCCAAGCGTCAGCGCATCTGCCATCTGCCACTGAATCGTCAAGCGGTCGCCTAGTCTCAGCTTCTCGATTCGCAGATAGGTTCTACATAGCTCCTGCTCTTCGCTCATGCGAGACGGCTCTACCGAATCCCTCATCGTCGCCCGAAACAAATCCGCAAGATCAGCGACGGCTTCCTCTGCTCGGCTAGGATCGGTGCGCGTCAGTGACGCGATCGTGTTCATGGTGTTGAAGAAAAAGTGTGGCCGGATACGGGCCTGCAGCGCGTTGATTCTAGCGCGAGCCTCGGCGCGAACATGCAGACTCCATTGATGCGCGACGAAAAAATAACGCAATAACATTATCGAGACGATGGCTGAAATTCCCACATTGCGGAGCAGGAATGTCCAGTGGGAGTCGGGGAAGAAACTAACAATGACGCCGCGCTCGGTTAAGCTGCGGCCGAGCAGGAATACGACCTCCGATACGATGACGACATTAACCGTCAATAACGAAAACGCTGTTAGGGCGGCGACCGGTACCGATAGCTTGGCGAGCCAGCGGCGGCTGTAGCACAACGCAGCAGCGGCGGTAAGCCCGAGCCATTGCATAAATAGCGAAATGCGCGCCAGCTCGGTTAGGAAGACGGTGCCGCTCGGCCGCGCCAACGCAAGTGTCAGCGCCAGGAGCTCGAGAGCCAGTACGATCGAAAGCACCATTCGCGCGGCACAAAAGTCCGGCAAGAAGAAATCGTCCTGAGGCGCTGGATCGAACGCGATCCGCCGCGAAGATGTTGTGGCCCGAGTATTCATGCTCGTGCCGGGGCGGCGCCGGTCTAGGCTTTCACCTGCGCCTATCTCGCCGGTGTCATTCAGCTTAATCGCACCACTTTTCGACATCGGCTGTGGCTTCAGCGCGGGTCGCATCGAATTCCGCGTCATTCAAATACTCCCGCCCACCGTCATCGGTGTTCCTGTAGATCCGGTGCGCGATGCTATAACGCTCCTGGCGATCCCGTGCGATACCACAATTCTCTGTGCGCCTCGCGGCAAGCTCCTCAGCGGTCGGACCGGCATTCACGCTGGCATCGATTTCGCCTTCCTCGCCGGTCACGCCGTTTTCAGCCGGCGCGTTGTCGGCAGTTGCCACACTGGCAGCAGCCGGGGTCGCTACGGAAGTACTGATGAAGATTATTTCTGCGCCCGGAGAGTCCGGGCGGTCGCTGTAGGTCACATTTCCGTCCGCGTCAACAATACGGAAGACCTGCGCTCCCAATACGGAGCCAGCCGATAACAGCAACAGACAAATCCAGTCGGAACGCATGATGACCACTGTCCTAAGGGACGTGCCGGCCAGTTTAGCATCGGCTATCAAGCGCCTCATGTGACTGAGTTCGCCCTTTTCTAACCTCCTGAAGCCAAGATTAAGTTAAATCATAGCCGTGCCTTATTACGCTATCATCAGATCTGTTTCTAGCGCGGATCGCAGGAATTACGCCTCGCCGTAGCCACCCAAAGGGTATTGAAATGGCCGACAGCTCCAACCGTCTCAACTTGGACGATCTAGCCGCGCGGCTGGCGGAAGCCGTGCCGCAGAATCTCAAAGTGATAGGTGAGGATCTGCAGCGCAACTTCAAGTCGCTGTTGCAGACGGGGCTGGAGAGGATGGATCTGGTGACCCGTGAGGAATTCGACGTACACGTCGCGGTGTTGGCACGCACACGCGAGAAACTGGAGGCGCTGGAAGCCCGGCTTGCGGACCTTCAGGAGTCCGCCGCCGACTAGCAGGCTGCCGAAAAAACTTCGACAGGGCTCTCCCTAAGCCATGGCGCTCGCCCGCCTGACCAGCCGCGGCCAGCGAGGCATGGATGCCTATGAAGTAACCGTCGAAGTCCATTTGAGCGGCGGCTTGCCGAGCTTCACGATC
>SMWC01000084.1 GCA_004357505.1 Gammaproteobacteria bacterium
GGGCGCTCAGACCGAGACGCTCAGGGTTGGCGTAGTCAACGTCAACAGGCTGCTCGAGCAGGCTCCGCAGTTTCGAGCCGCCATGCAGGCGCTTCAGGAAGAGTTTGCGCCGCGGCAGCGCGAGCTTGTTGCGATACAGAGGTCGCTGCAAGAAAAGTCGGATACCTATGAACGGGATGGGGCCGTCATGGGTGCCGAAGAGCGCCTGAGTCTGGAGCGGGAGATCAGAGAAAAGCAACGGGATTTCGCTCGGGAACAAAGTGACCTTAATGAAGACGCGAACCTTCGGCAGAACGAGGAGCTCAGTAAACTACAACGCTCCTTGCTCCAAGAGGTTCAGAACTTTGCTAGATCAGAGAATTACGATCTCGTCGTCGCCGACGCGCTGTATTTCAGTAGCACGATCGATATTACCGACGATGTCCTCCAGGCCTTGGAAGATTCCTACGTCCGTGATAATGACGGCTTGTGAGGCGATCTGTCTCGTTTGCCGTAACGACTTAACACGTCTCCAAGTTCAAAAGCATGCCCGCGAATCTGGCTGAGATTGCGGATCGTTTCAACTGCGAGTTGCGCGGGGATGCCGATCCGGTCGTGACGACGGTGGGAACGCTGTCCGGCGCAAGCACTAACGCCATCACATTTTTTGCCAACCCGCTCTATCGCGGCCAGTTAGCCGGCACCAATGCGGCAGCGGTTGTGATAGAGGAGAGATACGCGGCTGATTGCCCGGTCGTCGCGCTAGTTGCGGCGAACCCCTACGCGACCTACGCCCGCATCGCTCGTTTCCTGCACCCGCCGGTTGCACCGGAGCCGGGCATCCATCCGTCGGCAATCGTCGCAGCTGACGCTTCGGTGCCGGAATCGGCGCAGGTTTGTGCACAAGCGGTGATCGGGCCGGCGTCCGAACTCGGCGAGTCGGTTGTCGTCGGCCCGGGCTGCGTAGTCGGCGCCGCAGCCCGCATCGGGGCGGACACGAAGATGCTCGCGCGTGTCACCGTGATGGATCGAGTCGAGATCGGCGAGCGCTGTCTGCTGCATCCAGGCGTCGTTGTCGGCAGCGATGGATTCGGATTTGCTCGCGATAACGACTCCTGGCTGAAGATCCCGCAGTTGGGAACGGTGGTCATCGGTAACGACGTGGATATCGGTGCCAATACCACCATCGACCGAGGGACTATCGAAGACACCATCATCGAGGATGGCGTCATCCTCGATAATCTGGTTCAGATCGCTCACAACGTCCGTATTGGCGCCCACACGGCGATGGCGGCTTTCTCTGGTGTCGCAGGCAGTACGACGATCGGCGAACGTTGCGTAATCGCTGGTGCGGTGGCCATAGTCGGTCATCTGAGCGTGTGCAGCGACGTGATGGTGACGGTTCGTAGTATGGTCACCCGATCGATAACGACGCCCGGAACATACTCCGGTGGTCTACCGGCGGATGAAGCTTCGCGTTGGCGCCGAAACGCAGCTCGATTCCGCAACCTTGATAAATTTGCACAACGCCAGATTACGCTTGAGCGGCGTATGGCGGCCTTACTGGAAGCGATGGAAAGGAAGCCTGATGACTGATACGTACTGTCTATCCGTGGAAGACATTATGGAGCGATTACCCCATCGCTACCCTTTTCTGATGATCGACGGGATACTCAGCTGCGAGCCGGGGAAATCTATCGTCGCGGTGAAGAACGTCGCCGTGAGCGAACCTCAATTTCTCGGGCATTTCCCCGGGCATCCCATCATGCCGGGCGTTCTCATCATCGAGGCCATAGCCCAGGCGGGCGGCGTGCTGATCTGGGAGAGTATTGCGCCTGAGGAGAGAAATTTTATTCTCTACCTGGTCGGCATTGAGAAGGCGCGGTTTAAGCGCCCGGCGCGACCGGGCGATCGAATTCTGCTGACGGTCGACCTTGTTGCCAGCCGACGTAACTTGTGGCGGTTCAAGACGAAGGCCGAGATTAACGGTGATCTCGTCGTAGCCGCGGAAATTCTCCAGGCACGCGGTATGGATCTGTGATTCATGAGCGAGCAGTTGTCTCGCCCGACGCGCGGGTCCACGGGGAGGTAACAATAGGCCCTTACGCGATTATCAGCGCCGATGTCGAGATCGGCGCGGGAACTCGCATCGAAGCGCATGTCGTCGTCAAGGGGCCCACGGTAATCGGCGCAGACAATCACATCTTCCAATTTGCATCGATCGGTGATGATCCGCAGGATAAGAAGTACGCCGGTGAGTCGACGACGCTGACCATCGGTGATCGGAACACCATCCGAGAATGCTGCACCATCAACCGTGGAACGTCGCAAGATCGCGGCGACACGAGCATCGGCAACGACAACTGGATTATGGCTTATGCCCATATCGCGCATGACTGCGTGGTAGGAGACAACACGATCTTCGCCAATAATGCCTCGATTGCGGGACATGTGAGAGTAGGCGACTGGGCGATATTGGGTGGGTTTACGACTTCGCATCAGTTCTGCCATATTGGCCCACATGCATTGACCAGCATGTTTACGTATATCACCAGAGACATCCCCGCCTACGTGGTGGTCTCCGGGAGACCTGCGGTGCCGCGGGGCGTCAATGCCGAAGGACTCAAACGCCGTGGCTTTTCGGCCGAGCAAATTCGCAATATTCGTGAAGCCTACCGGGTGCTGTATCGGCGCGGGCTGAAGCTGGAGGATGCGAAGCAAGCGTTGGCTGAGCGCGCTGAGACGCAGGAGGAGTTAACGTTGTTTCTGGCGTCGCTCAATGGCAGTTCCCGGGGGCTCGTCCGCTAGCAGGCTTTGAAGACACTCAAACGGCACAATACTGCGTTAAGAATCGGCTCAAAATGCTCGTGTACTGGCGTGACCACTGCGCTTTTTTGCTGCTTATTGGCCTTGTCTCGCACTCGTCTGAGTGTTTTTCAACACCCTGCTAGGAGGCTTGGGAACGAACTTCGGTGACAACTGCTTACGATACACGAAGTGCCGGTCCGCTCCGGGTAGCTATAGCGGCTGGCGAGGCGTCTGGGGATACGCTTGGTGCAGGTCTGATCGAGGCGCTTCGAAAGCTCTCGCCGCAGGCGCAATTTTTCGGCATCGCCGGCCCGGGAATGATCTCCGCAGGCTGTGAGCCCTGGTATCGGACCGAGGAGTTATCGGTCATGGGTCTTGCCGAGATTCTCCGGCATCTACCGCGGCTGCTGAAGTTACGGCGGCAGTTTATTAAACGATTGCAAGCTGCACGGCCAGATGTCTTCATTGGCATCGACTCGCCGGACTTCAATCTGCCCGTGGAGGCGGCCCTGAAGAAATCCGGCGTTCCCACAGTGCAGTATGTCAGTCCACAGGTGTGGGCCTGGCGGCAGTCCCGAGTTGCAGGTATTCGCGACGCGACCGATCTGGTCCTTTGTGTACTGCCTTTCGAGGTGGAGTTTTATCGAACGCATGATGTGAATTCCGTTTTCGTCGGCCATCCACTCGCCGACGAGGTGCCGGTTGAGGTTGATGCGGGCGATGCGCGGCAGAGTTTGGGGCTGCCGGCTGCCACGGCGATTCTGGCAGTGCTGCCAGGGAGTCGTTCTACCGAGGTGTCGCGGCTGGCTCGGCCGTTTCTCGAAACCGGGAAGTGGCTGCAGCAAAGACATCCAGGGTTGCAGGTCGTCGTTGCACTCGTAAACGATGCGATTCGCGATCGGTATCTGCAGGCGACGAATGGTGTCGAACTGGACCCGCCGCCGCGTCTTGTTGTTGGCCGCGCTAGGGAAGTCATCGCTGCCGCCGACGTTGTGCTGACGGCCTCGGGTACGGCAAGTCTGGAGGCGGCGCTGCTGAAGCGCCCGATGGTCGTAGCGTATATTATCTCCCGATTGACCCATCGGTTGCTCAGAGTCTTAGGGTTGAACAAGCTTGAATACTTTTCTTTGCCGAATCTCCTGGCGGGCAGGGAGCTGGTTCCGGAGTATCTGCAGAGACAGGTTTGCCCGACCGAACTGGGACCGGCGCTCGAGCGATACCTGAACCCTCAAGGGGAGCATGAAAACTGGCGTGACGCTTTTACGGCTATCCATCAGCAACTGCGGCGCAACGCCAGCGACGGCGCGGCTAGGGCGGTGCTCGACTTGTTGAGTGAGAGGCAGACAAACACTAGGCCATGACCGATCAGCAGCGTGTCGTATTTCTCGGTAGTCGCGCCTGCGTGGCTGGTGTAGACGAAGCTGGGCGTGGGCCGTTGGCCGGGCCCGTGGTGGCCGCCGCAGTCATTCTCGACGCAGCGAATCCAGTGGCTGGTCTGAAAGATTCCAAGTGCCTCACAGCACAGCAGCGGGTGCGACTCGCACGCGCCATACGCCAGCGTTCTCGTGCTTTCGCCTTGGCGTTCGCCGGACCGGAAGAGATCGATGAGATCAATATTCTGCAAGCATCACTATTGGCGATGGAGCGCGCAGTGTTGCGTCTACGGATCACACCCGATCACGTTCGGGTAGATGGTAATCAGATTCCTGCCTTTCGAGGCTACGCGCACAAGTTCGAAATCGAGCCTGTCGTGAGAGGCGACCAATCTGTCGCGGCGATCAGTGCGGCATCGATCCTGGCAAAAGTTTGCCGAGATCGGCTGATGCGACGCTGGCATCGTGTTTACCCACTCTACGGTTTCGACCAGAACAAAGGTTATCCGACGCCGGGGCATTTGAGCGCATTGCAGCAATTCGGCCCATCGCCTATTCACCGGCACAGTTACGCGCCTGTCTACCGTGCGCGACAGAAGCGCCGAGCATGACGAGTCCAAAGACCCGCTTCGTTCACCTTCGAGTTCACAGTGAGTACTCGCTGGTAGATAGCGTACTGTCAGTGCCGAGATTGCTGCAGCAAGCGCTGCAGTTGAACATGCCGGCTGTCGGCCTCGCGGATCAGAGCAACCTCTTTGCCGCGATCAAGTTCTACCGAGAGGCGCTAAAACGCGGTATCAAACCCATAGTCGGCGTGGATCTATGGATAGCGGCCGCAGCACAGGACCGAGACCCCAGTCGGCTGACGTTGTTTTGTATGGATGAGGATGGGTTTCGCAACCTCAGCCGCTTAGTGACATTGAGCTATTCTCACGGCCAATATCTTGGCCGTGCGCTGGTACTTAAAGAGTGGCTAGAGCAGGATAAGTTGGCGGGACTGTTGGCGCTCTCGGGAGGCCAGTCCGGAGAGCTGGGTCGAATACTGCTGGGCTCGCGATCGGAAAAGGCGACAAACGCTCTGCGCTACTGGCGCACGTTGTTTCCTGACCGATTCTATATCGAGCTGCAGCGCATCGGACGGCCTCAGGAGAATGTTTATCTTTCGAAAGCCGTAGATCTGGCCGGCCTTGAACGTGTACCCATCGTCGCCACCAATGATGTGCGTTTTCTAACTCGGCCGGACTTCGAGTCGCACGAGATTCGGATCTGCATTCAACAAAGCCGCATCCTGGATGAGTCGGGTAGACCCAAAGAGTACACCGAGCACCAATATCTGAAGTCACCTGAGGAAATGGCGGATCTCTTCCGGGATCTCCCGGAGGCGTTGGCGAATAGCGTGGAGATTGCGAAGCGCTGCAATTTGCGGATGGAGCAGGAAAAAGTCTTTCTGCCGAAATTCCAGCTGCCATGCGGGACGACCGCAGACGCGTATCTCAGAACGCAGGTCCACGAAGGGCTGCGAACTCGCTTACCAGGTCTTGAACGAGCTCAAGCCGAGGCAGTTAGTTACACGGAGCGGCTGGAGCATGAGCTTGCGGTGATCTGCGAGATGGGATTCGAGGGTTATTTTCTGATTGTTGCGGATTTCATCAGCTGGGCCAGGACGAACGCGATCCCCGTCGGTCCGGGGCGCGGGTCCGGTGCCGGGTCTCTGGTGGCCTATGTTCTAGGCATTACGGATCTTGATCCGATCGCGCACGAGTTGTTGTTTGAACGCTTTCTCAATCCCGAGCGAGTGTCCATGCCGGACTTCGATATCGATTTTTGTATCGAAGGTCGGGACCGGGTCATCGAGTACGTCACGCAACGGTACGGCACGGACCGGGTATCGCAGATCATAACGTTTGGCACCATGGCCGCCAAAGCCGTCGTCAGGGACGTCGGCCGGGTACTGGGTATGCCGTACGGTTACGTTGACCGCATCGCCAAGCTGATTCCGTTCGAGATCGGAATCACTCTAGAGAAAGCTCTAGCCGACAGCGACGAACTCAAAAAGGCGTACGACAGTGAGGACGAAGTTCGCACGCTGATAGATCTTGCGCGCCCCCTTGAGGGCTTGGTTCGCAACGCCGGAACTCATGCGGGTGGCGTTGTGATCGCACCGGCGCCACTGATGGAATTCATGCCGCTCTACTGTGAGCCGGGTGGCAACTCACTGACTCAGTTTGATAAGGATGACGTGGAATCAATCGGGCTCGTGAAATTCGATTTCCTGGGATTGAAGACGCTGACCATCATTGATCGAGCTGTCAGCGCCATCAACCGCCGGCGTCATGCGGAGAACCTTGAGCCCATCCGCATAGCTGAACTTCCGTTGGACGATCCCGCAACTTACGAGCTACTGAGGAGTTGTCAGACGACGGCGGTGTTCCAGCTGGAGTCTCGCGGGATGCGCGATCTGATTAAGCGCCTGCAACCCGATCGCTTTGACGATCTGGTAGCCATCCTCGCGCTTTTTCGTCCTGGACCGTTGCAATCGGGAATGGTTGAGGACTTTATCGATCGCAAGCACGGTCGCAACAGCGAGCCCATCGACTATTTCCACCCCACGCTTGAGCCGATCTTGAAATCTACCTATGGAGTCATTCTCTATCAGGAACAAGTTATGCAGATCGCGCAGGTCATGGCCGGTTATTCGCTCGGTGGCGCAGACCTGCTGCGACGAGCGATGGGAAAGAAGAAACCCGAAGAGATGGCCCAGCAGCGTTCTATCTTCCTGGACGGCGCGTCCCGGATGCATATCGATGAGAAAAAAGCGAGTTATGTCTTTGATCTAATGGAAAAATTTGCGGGTTACGGCTTCAACAAGTCGCACTCCGCCGCTTACGCGCTGGTCGCGTACCAGACCGCCTGGCTGAAAGCCCATCACCCCGAAGCCTTAATGTCAGCGGTGTTGACCGCAGATTTGGACAATACGGACAGGCTCGTGCTGCTCAAAGACGAGTGCGCGCAAATGGGAATAGTGCTCCAACGGCCCGACGTGAATATCTCCGCTTACGAATTTACCGTGGGCGACGGAAGTTCTATCACCTATGGTCTTGGCGCGATCAAGGGCGTCGGTCGCGGTGTCATCGAGAGTATTGAACTGGAACGTCAGGCACATGGCCCGTTCCGCAATCTGCTGGATCTTTGTTCTCGCGTCGGTCAGCATCGACTGAATCGACGGGTGCTCGAAGCACTAGCGCGTTCGGGTGCGTTGGATGATCTGGGCGCGAATCGGGCGACGCTGTTGAATTCTGTTCCCAATGCTCTGAAGTTAGCGGAGCGGTCCGCGCACGCGACAGCTGCGGGGCAGGCCGCGTTATTTTCCGAGCAGGACAATGACGGTGGCCTTGAGCGACTGTTCACTCCGGTGCGGGAATGGAACGAGCGTGAACGGCTTGCGGCGGAGCGAGAGAGTCTCGGTCTTTTTCTGTCAGGTCACCCGTTCGATCAGTATGCTGAGCACTGCCGACACTTTACTGATGGCTCGATTTCGAAAGTCATCGGCGCATTACCCAGCGAAGGTGCGCAGTATGGTTCGCGCAAAGATGCCACCATCGCAGGGCTCGTGATGGAGATATTTCGTCGGGGGAACAGGGTATCGATGCGTCTGGACGATAATACGGATCGCGTCGAAGTGACCCTGTTCAACGAAACCTACGCGCACTACAGACATTTGATTACCAAGGACGCGGTTCTGGTGGTGGACGGCCAGCTGCGATTTGACGATTTCTTAAAAGTGTGGCGAGTAACAGCGAGGAGCATCCGCTCGGTCGATGAGGCGATCGAGGAAACTGCTCGAAGGCTGACAATTCGCTGGACCTCCGAGGAAGAAGGTCAGGAGTTCGTACATCGCCTTCGCGAGATGCTACAGCCATTCACCCAGGGAAAGTGCGAGGTTTGTGTCGAGTACGCAGGTCCTGCGGCTCAAGCTTCCCTTACGCTGGGGCAGGGATGGACTGTACGGCCGACACGGGAACTACGCGAACAGCTGACGCGATTAGTGGGTGAGGAGCGATATTCAATTCAATATCCTAGGCATCTGTCTAGTGGTCCAACAAGGCTAGTTTGACAAGTTCGGCGAGAACGTGACCTTGTTGGACCACTTCGACGGACTCGTCACGATATCATCTGCGAACTTGTCAGCTTTCGGGTCTTAAGGGTAAGGTCAGCGGATGGATCAGAAGTTTCTCGATTTCGAACAACCCATTGCCGAGCTTGAGGCGAAGATCGACGAGCTCAAGTTTGTTGGCGATGACTCCGAGCTGAATATTAGTGAGGAGATCGCGCGGCTGCGGGGTAAGAGTGATGCTTTGACACAAAGCATCTTCTCCAAACTTTCCGCGTGGCAGATTGCGCAGCTCGCGCGTCATCCTCATCGGCCATATGCCTTGGACTATATTCGTCTGTGCTTTAGCGATTTTCAACAGTTGCATGGCGATCGCATGTACGCGGACGACCATTCATTAATCGGCGGGATCGGTCGTCTGGAAGGACAACCCGTGATGATTATCGGTCATCAGAAAGGCCGCGATACCAAAGAACGCGTCAAGCGAAACTACGGCATGGCTAGGCCGGAAGGTTATCGTAAAGCCTTGCGCTTGATGAGAATGGCCGAAAAATTTCACGTACCCGTGATCAGTCTCATCGATACGCCCGGTGCTTATCCTGGAATGGGGGCGGAGGAACGGGGACAGAGTGAGGCGATCGCACGTAATTTGTTCGTAATGGCCGGCCTGAAGACGCCAATCATCGCCGTGGTTATCGGCGAAGGCGGTTCGGGTGGCGCGCTGGCTATCGGTGTCGCGGACCGACTGCTGATGCTTCAATACGGCATCTACTCGGTCATCTCGCCCGAGGGCTGCGCCTCGATCCTGTGGAAGAGCGCAGAGAAAGCGGAAGCTGCGGCTGAGGCATTGGGTATTACTGCGGAGCGCTTGCTCAAGCTGGGCCTGGTGGACAGCGTGATTCCTGAACCCCTGGGCGGCGCGCACCGGGATCCCCAGGCGATGGCGGAGACGGTCAAGAACGCTCTGCTGAGCGCCTTGTCGGAGGTCCAGTCCTTGTCGGCGGAGCAACTGGTCGAACATCGCCGTAGCCGCTTCAGTGCTTATGGAGTCTACAAAGAGGGCTGAGTGATACGCCGGACAGTCTCAGGATATCGGGAGTGTAAGCGTGTCTAATCCGCCAACGGCGTTCGCGTGATGGAACCGTTCCTGCAGAAACTAACGCTAGCACTTGGGCAGTTTCCCGTGATGCCGGATACGCCCCGTGTCGACGTTGCGTACAGCGGCGGATTGGATTCGACCGTACTGTTGACGGCACTGACGCGATTGGAGCTCGAGATGCCTATCCGCGCTCTGCATATCGATCATGGACTGCATCCGGACTCCGGAAACTGGACTCAGCACTGCCGGCAGATCGCGGCAGAGTTGGACGTTGCCTTCGATAGCCGGCGGGTAGAAATTCCCGACGTCCGTGGCCGGAGCCTGGAAGCGTCCGCGCGTGAGATTCGTTACGCGACGCTCGGCGAGATGATGGAGCCGGCTGAGTTACTGCTCACGGCGCATCATAGCGATGATCAACTGGAAACGGTCCTGTACCGGCTACTGCGAGGCAGCGGAGTCAAAGGTCTGCGCGGCATCGCGCCGTTCGCCCGTCTGGGCCCCGGGCACATCGGGCGGCCCATGCTGACGATGTCCAAGGAAGAGATTCGGGGCATCGGTAAAGATTGGAATCTGAGCTGGGTAGAGGATCCGACGAATCTCGACCTACGTTTCGATCGCAACTACCTGCGACGGGAAGTCGTCCCGCGTCTGCAACTGCGCTGGCCAAGCGCGGCAGTGACCGTCGGCCGTGCCGCGCGGCAGATGACCGATGCTCAAGATATTCTCGACTCAGTTGCGCTGGAGGATTCGGCTTGTATCGAGAGTGCGGACCGGATTTCTCAGCCCTATCTGCGAGCGTTGAGTGCCACAAGGCGGGCCAATTTGCTTCGCTATCTGATCTTCAAAGTCGGGCTGCCGGTACCTAACGCCAAGCAACTCAAAGCGCTGCTCGCGGCCACGGACGTAACGCGGCCGGATGCGCAGACGCAGGTCCAGTGGCCGGGCGGCGAGGGGCGGATTTTTCGCGGCCAGCTTTATCTGTTTAAGCCGATGGCACCATGCTCCGGACCGGAATATCGGGGCTCGCTGAATCGCAGCAACTCCTGGCAAGGCCCCGAAGGCCGACTCGAGCTTCGCCGTACCGATGGCCCGGGCCTTCCGGATAGCTGGGCTCAGCACGGCTTGACGGTTCGTTTCCGTGTCGGCGGCGAGCGTTTCAAACCGATCCAGCAAGGCCATACTCGCAAGCTGAAGAAATGGCTGCAGCTGGCGGGTGTCGTGCCCTGGATGCGCGGTCGCATTCCGTTGCTCTACCGTGAGTCGACCTTGGTCGCCGTCGGCGATCTGTGGTTGAGCGATCAGGTTCGGCAGATTGAGACCGGCGAACCGGCCTGGCGAGTGGACTGGAGCGATCACCCGCCCGTCAACTGACACTCAGGCCGCACGCCCGGCCGCTAGGGCCGCGATACTCCCGTCCGGTGGTCTTGTGAGGTCGGCTCAATCGGAGGCTCGTCGCTTTAGGCCGTCCCTGGCAGTTTCTCGCCCGCGACGCTCGCAAGACTATCCGCGTACGCCCCGAGCGGTCACCGCAGCGTCACGCACGGCGGTGATCGCGAGCAGTCGCTAGCCGGGTGCGCGTCCCGTTCGGCACGGTGGTGGCGGCGACCGTGTACTTTTGGTAGCTTGTAATACCGTCTTCAATGCATCAGCCGAGCGAATTCGAGCGTCGTGGGCAAATCCCGGCCAGGGACCTAGCTACGACCGCTAAGCTATTCGAGACCAACAGGGACGGGCAATGACGCGATTTATATTCATCACCGGGGGTGTCGTTTCATCCTTGGGCAAGGGCATCACCTCAGCCTCTCTAGGAGCGATCCTCGAGTCGCGCGGCCTGACGGTCCGGCTGGTAAAGCTCGATCCGTACATCAACGTCGATCCGGGGACGATGAGCCCCTTTCAACATGGCGAAGTCTTCGTTACCGAGGACGGTACCGAGGCGGATCTGGATCTCGGCCACTATGAACGGTTCGTTGGCACGAAGACTGGGCGCGACAGCAACTTCACGACCGGTCGAATCTACAGCAACGTGATCGCCAAGGAACGGCGTGGCGATTATCTCGGGGCGACAGTCCAGGTGATTCCCCATATCACCGATGAAATTAAACAGAGTGTACGGCGCGGGGCGGGTGACGCAGATGTCTGCCTGGTCGAAATCGGTGGAACCGTTGGCGACATCGAGTCATTACCTTTTCTCGAGGCCATCCGCCAGATGGGTGTCGAGCTCGGTCGGGACCGGGCGCTTTACATCCATCTGACCCTCGTGCCCTTTCTCGCAGCTTCATCGGAGATCAAGACGAAGCCCACACAGCACTCGGTGAAGGAACTGCGCTCGATCGGGATACAGCCGGACATTCTGGTATGCCGATCAGAAAAACCGCTGCCGGCAGCACAGAGAGCCAAAATCGCGCTCTTCACGAGTGTGGAAGAGCGGGCCGTCATCTCCCTGATGGATGCCGATGACTTGTACAAGATTCCGTTGATGCTCCAGGAGCAGGGCCTCGACAATATCGTCGTCGATAAATTGCAGTTGTCCGGCGGGCCGGCCGATCTGAACGAGTGGCGAACGGTGGTCGATGCCCGCAGACATCCGGAAGCCGAAGTGAAAATTGCGATGATCGGCAAATATGTCGATCTCAAGGATGCCTATATTTCGCTGACCGAGGCGTTGCTGCACGCTGGAATCCACACACGGACGCGGGTCAATATCAGCTATGTCGAGTCTGAGAGCTTGGAAGAAGACGGTCTCGCTGCGCTGAAGGATGTCGATGCGATTCTGGTTCCAGGAGGCTTTGGTGAACGAGGGATCGGGGGGAAGATCCAAGCAGTGCAGCTCGCAAGAGAGAAGGGGATCCCTTTTTTGGGGATCTGCTTAGGTCTGCAAATAGCCGTCATCGAGTTTGCTCGAAACGTCGCAGGGCTGCCGGGCGCTCACTCCACTGAGTTTGAGCCTGCAACGCCGGATCCGGTGATCGCACTCATTACAGAGTGGCAGGATCGAAGCGGTACGACCGAGGAGCGTTCGGCGCAGTCCGATCTCGGCGGCAGCATGCGCCTTGGGGCTCAGGCCTGTCGACTAACGCCCGGTAGCCTGGCACACGCCGCCTATGGGGCCGACACAATTTTGGAGCGCCACCGTCACCGCTACGAATTCAACAATGGTTACATGGAGCAGCTTGAAGCTGCCGGAATGAAGTTCTCTGGCCTCTCCGATGATGGGCTGGTTGAAGTCGTTGAGTTACCGAATCACCCATGGTTTCTTGCTTGCCAATTTCACCCCGAATTCACATCGAACCCACGCAACGGACATCCGTTGTTTACGAACTTCGTCACCGCAGCTCGTGCTTGCCAGGGCCTAAAGCTTCCACGAGTCGCCGGAGCATGATGCGGTCTAGTTAGACCGTGCAGGAGCTAGGAATGAGCAAGATCAGGGATGTTCAGGGAATCGAAATTCTCGATTCTCGCGGTACGCCGACGGTCGAAGCGGAGATCACTCTCGAATCCGGGGTGACCGGTCGCGCGGCAGTGCCTTCCGGCGCCTCCACCGGCGCCAGGGAAGCTACCGAGTTACGTGACGGGGATGATGAACGCTATCTGGGCAAAGGAGTCACCCGAGCGGTAGCCAATGTAAACGGTGAACTTCGTGATGCCGTTGTCGGTATGGAAACGGCAGAACAGCAATTGTTGGACCAGCGACTTATCGCGATCGATGGTACCGAGAATAAGTCGCGCCTTGGCGCGAACGCCATCCTAGCCGTCTCCTTGGCCAACGCTAGGGCTGCGGCTGCGGCGCAGGGCCTGCCGCTCTTCCGGCATCTGTTCAGCCGCGACTCCTACGTGTTGCCGGTGCCGCTGATGAACATCATTAACGGCGGCGCTCACGCTGATAATAGCGTTGATATTCAAGAGTTTATGATTATTCCTGTCGGAGCGCCCAGCTTTTCAGAAGCGCTACGCTACGGCGCTGAGATTTTTCACGCACTCAAGGCCTTGTTACTTGGACGTGGCCTGAATACCGCGGTGGGTGACGAGGGCGGTTTCGCCCCCGATCTGGAGTCCAACGAGGCCGCATTGCAGACGATTGCCGTTGCGGTAGAGAACGCAGGCTACACTCTCGGGCGGGAAATCTATCTGGGTCTGGATGTTGCCAGCTCCGAGTTCTTCAGCGACGGCAGCTATCACCTCGATTCAGAGGATCGGCATTTCGAGGCGGCTGCGTTTTCCGGCTATCTCGAAGACCTCGTCGCCCGCTATCCGATCATCTCGATTGAGGATGGTATGGCGGAAGATGACTGGGACGGTTGGCAACTTCACAGTGATCGCCTACGTGGCTCCGTGCAACTGGTTGGCGACGATCTGTTCGTGACCAATACCGAGATTCTCGCGAAGGGCATCGAGCGAAAGATTGCCAACAGCATACTCATCAAGCCGAATCAGATCGGTACGCTGACCGAGACGCTGGAGGCTATCGAGATGGCAGCCGGGGCAGACTACTCGTCCGTGGTCTCTCATCGGTCGGGGGAAACGGAAGATACGATCATCGCGGACATCGCAGTTGCGACTTCTGCCACGCAGATCAAAACCGGCTCGTTGTGCCGCTCGGATCGTTTGGCAAAGTATAATCAGCTACTGCGTATCGAAAAGGCTCTGGGCTCCGGCGCAAGTTATGCGGGCGCCGATGCTTTTCCTATAACGCTTTAGAGGCGTGATGCGACTTTTGCTTTTCGCACTGGTTCTGGTTTTGGCGCTGCTGCAGGGGAGGCTGTGGCTCTCGAACGATGGGCTGCGGGAGGTCTGGCGCCTCGACGACCAGGTCTTTGAGCGCTCGGAGGAAAATCGCGAGCTCGCAGCGCGAAACGCGGCGCTCGAAGCGGAGGTAGTGGATCTTAAGCAGGGCCTCTCCGCCACGGAGGAACGGGCTCGGACGGACCTTGGCCTGGTCGCCGCCGGTGAGACGTTCTTCCAGATCATCCCCTATCAACCGCCGTCCCCCGACGATCCCTGATAGTGGCCGCGCTAGCGGCGTCGGAGGAGTACGTAGACGGCACCGCTACCGCCGTCGCGAACTCGAGCGGTGACGAACGCCAGAACTTCGTCCCACTGCATCAGCCAGCGCTGAACATTGCCCTTGAGTACCGGGCCGCGGGGGCCCGAGCCCAGCCCCTTGCCATGAATCACTCGCACGCAGCCCAGCCTACGCTGCGCGGATTCGCCGATAAAGTCTCGTAACAGCAGCTTCGCTTCATTAACCGTCAGCCCGTGCAGATCGGTTTCGGCCTCGATACTGAACCGTCCCCGCCGCAGCTGGCGGAAGATTTTCTCCGGCAAACCGGGGCGACGATACGCGATTTCTTCACCGAGCTGCTCGATCATGTCCGGCGCGCCTTCTCCCGGGCCGCTGACGCTCTCGACCAACAGCGCCGCATGGGCCGCTCGACTGTTATGGGCCTTGGCTTGCGGGCGCTTTGTTGCGAGAACGCGCTCGATCTTTTGCAGCGGTTTGACACCCTGCATCGCTTTCGCGAACGCATCCCGCTCGTCATCGTTTGTCAATGTAGCGGTTCCTCTTGCCCCAAGGCTTCCAGTATAGTGACACGATTCGTGGCGATTCCAGGGACCGGCACGTGCGAATCCTTCTCTCCAATGACGATGGTTACCAAGCCCGGGGACTGCGTATGCTGGCCGAAGGGCTGGCGGATCTAGCAGAGGTCACGATCGTCGCCCCGGATCGTAATCGTAGCGGTGCGAGTAACTCGCTGACTCTGGATGCGCCACTGAGGGTGGAGCAGGCCGAAGCCGATGTCTATTACGTAAACGGAACGCCGACAGACTGCGTCCATTTGGCGATTACCGGATTTCTAGCGGAGGAGCCGGATATGGTCATCGCTGGAATCAACCACGGCGCCAATCTCGGCGATGACGTTCTCTATTCCGGCACGGTCGCGGCCGCTATGGAAGGCAGATTTCTGGGATTACCGTCGCTTGCCGTCTCTTTGGATCTTGGTGACGGACAGAATTTCGACACTGCGGTGTCTATCGTTCGGCAGTGTGTCAGTCGCATGCAACACGATCCGCTTCCCAGTAACACGATTCTCAACATCAATGTACCGGATCTGCCAGAGCGCTCTCTGCGAGGTATTCGCTGCACCCGACTCGGGTGTCGGCATAAATCCGCACCCGTAATTCCGGCACGGAATCCGAAGGACGAGCCAGTCTATTGGGTTGGCCCGGTAGGGAAAGGGCAGGATGTCGGTGCCGGCACCGATTTTCATGCGGTGGCCAACGGACAGATCTCGATCTCACCGATTATTGTCGATCTCACCGATCATAAGGCGCTGGAGCTCGTCGGCGCGTGGTTGCAGAATCTCTAGATGAGTCAGCGACAGCATCGCGGCATCGGGATGACCTCGGCTCGAACCAGAGATCGTTTGATCGAGCGACTCAGAACCGAAGGCATCATCAATCAGGCGGTGCTGGAGCGAATCCGCACGACGCCCAGGCATCTGTTCGTGGATGAGGCGTTGGCGAGTCGAGCCTATGAAGACACAGCGCTGCCGATCGGGTTCGGTCAAACCATTTCACAGCCGTACATCGTTGCCGTGATGACGGAAGCATTAATTCGCGACCTGCCGCCGGGGGAGAAACTCGGCAAGGTATTGGAGATCGGTACCGGCTGCGGTTACCAGACAGCCGTACTGGCCCCATTTGTTGAGCATATCTATAGCCTCGAACGAATTCGTCCGTTGTTTCAACGTGCCAAGGAGCGATTACGAACGCTCGACATCAACAATGTGACGCTGCGCTATGCCGACGGCCGGCATGGCTGGCAAAGTCAGGCGCCATTCGACGGCATCGTCGTCACAGCGGCGCCGCACGAGATTCCTCAGGGATTGTTGTCGCAGCTCGAAGACGGCGGCCGACTATTGATCCCGGTCGGTCATCGCGGCGAGCAGGGCCTCGTATGTGTGACACGCGACGGTGATGATTTTCAACGGCGGGCATTGGGACTCGTCAGTTTCGTACCGCTAGTGGAAGGAATCGAACGTTGAAGGTCTTTTCGGTCCTTTATGATCGCGTCCTCCGCTTGGCGGCCCACCCCCATGCAGAACGCTATCTGGTCGGCTTGAGTTTTGCCGAGTCGTCTTTTTTTCCGATACCGCCCGACGTCATGCTAGCGCCGATGACGCTTGCGAAGCCCGAGCGGGGCTGGCGCTTTGCCTTACTGACGACGATTGCTTCGGTTGTCGGTGGCTTGGCGGGCTATGCTATCGGCTGGTGGGCACTCGACGCGATTGAGCCACTGCTCGAATCGCTAGGTTATTGGGACAGTTATATCCGTTCCACCGAGTGGTTCATGACATGGGGATTCCTGGCAGTTCTAGCTGCCGGCTTTACGCCGATTCCTTACAAGGTTTTTACGATCGCGGCCGGAGCGCTACACATGTTCCTTCCGGCCTTCGTCGTAGCTTCCTTTATCGGTCGAGGGGGAAGATTTTTCCTCGTTGCGGGCTTGGTGTTGTGGGGTGGGGAACCGATGCAACGTCGCTTGCGCCAGCATGCGGATACATTGGGGTGGCTCGTTATCGTCTGCGGATTGATAGTCGTTGTGTTGTTGCGACTGCGTTAGTGACTACGCGTTGCCATGTTGAGACAGCCTCCTTGTTTATGCACGCATTCACGCCGCCCCGTGTCGCGGGCTGGTGGCATGGTTGTTATAGGCATACTGGCCGTTGGCGGGTGCACAAGCTCGCTCCTTAACTTTGAGTCGACAAGTCATGTGGTTCAGCCCGGTGAATCGCTGTACACGATTGCGTGGCGCTATCGGCTCGATTACCAAGATCTTGCCCGTTGGAACGACTTAGAGAACCCGGACCTGATTTATGTCGGCCAACGGCTCAGCTTGCGTGCGGCAGGCGCCACTCGACCGGCCCAGGCGAGTTCAAGTGTACCGCAGCCTCGGCCGCTGCCGCCGAACCTGTCGCCACCCACCTGGCAGTGGCCGGCGCGAGGAGAATTGGTCCGCGCTTTTGGTGCGGATAGTGGTCTGGGAAACGGTATCGGCATCGGCGGTTCGGTCGGTCAGGCGATCCGTGCGGCCGCGGCAGGACGGGTGGTCTATTCTGGAAGCGGGCTGATTGGCTACGGGCAGCTACTGATCATCAAACACAACGATACCTACCTCAGTGCCTATGGCCACAACAACCGGCTGATCGTCGGACAAGGCGACTCGGTAGAGCGCGGGCAA
>SMWC01000085.1 GCA_004357505.1 Gammaproteobacteria bacterium
ACCATCCTCGCAACGAGTTCCTTACCGGTGCCGGACTCGCCGGAGATATACACCGGCGCCTGGCTGCGGGAGACCTTGGCGATCAGGGTGCGGAGCCGCTCTATTGCAGGCGAAGTCCCAGTCAAGCCGGGAGTGCTGGAGTCCTTAGGTGGCGTGACGTGCTTGAGTTTCAGGGCGGCCTTGACGAGTTTGCGCAGATCGTTGAGGTCCAACGGCTTGGAGACGAAGTCGAAAGCACCCATTTTGAGCGCTTTGACGGCCGTTTCGACGCTGCCGTGAGCGGTAATGACCGCTACGGGCGTGCCCGGCACTTCCTGTTGTATCCACTCGACGAGTTCAAGCCCGTCGCCGTCCGGCAGTCGCATATCCGTCAGACATAGATCGTATCGCTGCTGGCTCAGCGCGTGCTTTGCGGTGGCGACGTCGTTGCAGGTGCGCGTCGCAATATCCATCCGCTCCAGCGTGATCGACAGCAATTCACACAAATCAGGTTCGTCATCGACGACTAATGCGGTGGGCTTCATTGCACTAGGACACTCGTTGCCAGCGAGCCGGATCGGCAAAGACTACACGAAACACGCTGCCACCACCGTCACGTGGCTGGTAGCGTAGCGTCGCACCATTGCACTCACACAGCTCCCTCGAAATAAATAACCCGAGCCCGGTGCCGCCGTCGGCACCGGTGTAGAACGGCTCGAAAACTTCCTCAATTTTGTCCGGGTCGATTCCCGAACCGCGATCCGCTATCTCGAGATACGGTCTGGCGGATGTCTCAAGCCGCCCACAGGTTAGTTCGACTGCGATCGCACCAACGGCGGCACTGCCGTACTTGATCGCGTTATCGCAGATATTCCAGACGATCTGGCGCAGATGCGTCAGATCCATGCGTACTTCGATATCGACGGCAGCGTCGAGCGCGGAGACGGTTTTCTCGTCCAGTTCCAGGGTCTGCACAAACTCCTGGACGAATTCCTCAATCCAGGGCTTCAGCTGCAGACGCTCCGGCTGCGTCTTGTCTCGGCGAGAAAGCGACAAGACGCTGTCGACGATCTGGCTTACCCGACTGCCGTTGACGCGAATGATATCGGTCAGCCGTTCTACTTCAGGCCCGATCCCGGGTGATTCAGCCAGCAGCTGACCGGCGTGACTCATCGCGCCGACTGGATTGCGAATCTCGTGAGCAATGCTAGCGGAGAGGCGGCCGAGCGAAGCCAGTTTGGTTTGTTGGACCCGTTCCGCTAGCAGCGAGGTGTCTTCGAGAAAGATCAGCATGGCACCCGAGAGACGCTCCGATCCCAGTGGCGCGAAGTGGGGGATGATCGTCGTCGCGCCGTCGGCGGAATCCAGGCTCAGCGACGGTTCGCCCGGCGCTGAGCCGCCGCGCCGCCAGGTCGCCAACCGGTCGGCGAGTTCGGCGGAAACCTCGCGCAGCGGTTGGCCCGCCGTGCGATTGGTCGCACCGAGTTCTGTGGCCGCCGACTCATTCATAAGCCGCAGCCGATCATCACCGTCGACGACGACGATACTCTCGCGCAGATGCTGCACGATGTACTGGTTGAGCTCGGCGAGGTTCTTCAGGTCCACGCCGCGTTGCTCGGCCAATGCTTCCGTCTCAAGCATCCGATGTCGCAACACCTGGACGACGATCGCGATGACGAAAATGACAGCGCCGAGGATGCCGGCCGGCGCGTATGCTGTCGTATCCGTGCCGCCCTGTAGTTGCGAGACGGTTTGTTCCCCCAGCATGGTCAGTGCCGTGACTGCGGCGAGAAGGAAAGCGCGTTGGGCCGGTACGAGCAACGCGAGTGCGCCGACCGAGACCACTAGCAGTCCACCCACGCCGCTCGACACGCCGCCGCTGGCGTGCATCAGTGCTGTCGTGACCGTCAGATCCAGCGCCAGCTGTGCGTAGATTTGGACCTCGGACGACGGGATACGCTGCCGTAACAGCCAGACCTCCACGATACCTGCCCCGAGCATCGTCAGCAGAGCACCCCAGGCGAGCGACGGATTCGCGCTACCGATGATGTACGGGTCGGTGACGGTGAGAAAGACGGCGAGTAACAAGCTCCCGAGCATGAGCCGGAAGACATTGAGCAGGATCAGCACCCGCCAGGCGAATTCCTCCGAATCGGGCACGGATGTCATGAACCGTCCCAGTCTAATCCGGGCAGTTGGCGTGGCGTCTACGGCGGACATCTGCCGGGAATTCTACCCGATCGAGCCTGATGCTTTGTGGACGGACGTCACTTTGCGAAGCCAATCCCTTTCGTAGACAATACCGCCGCCCTCACTCCCGAGATCTGGTTTGAATCTTCACGAATACCAAGCCAAGGCACTGTTCGCCAAATTCGGCATTCCCGTGCCCAAGGGCCGAGTGGCGGTTACTCCCGCAGAAGCGATCGCTGCGGCTGAAGCACTCGGCGGCGAAATTTGGATCGTCAAGGCGCAGGTGCACGCCGGAGGCCGCGGTAAGGCAGGAGGTGTCCGCCTGGCCCGCACCGTCAGTGAGGTCGGTGAACATGCGGAGGCGCTCCTCGGGACCCAACTGGTCACTCACCAAAGCGGCCCCGAGGGCCTACCGATCGACACGGTCTACGTCGAGGCAGCTGCGGCGATCGAGCGAGAGCTCTATTTGAGTCTATTGGTCGATCGCAGTGCCGAGCGCGTCGTGATCATGGCTTCCGCAGCGGGGGGTATGGATATAGAGGCCGTGGCTGCAGACACTCCAGAGCAGATTCTAACCGCCACATTGCATCCGGCTGCGGGCCTGTCTGCGTATCAGGCACGGGCTCTAGGCTTTGGTCTGGGGCTAACCGAAAGCCAACAACGGGAGCTCGCCGACATCCTCGGCAAGCTGATCAAGTTGTTTCATGCCTGTGATGCGAGTTTGGTAGAGATCAATCCGCTGATCGTGACCGATGCGGGTAGCGTGGTCGCACTAGACGCCAAGATCAACATCGAAGACAACGCCCTGTTCCGTCAGGAGGCGCTGCAAGCCATGCGGGATGAAGCGCAAGAAGATCGCAAGGAATGCGAGGCGCGGGCACACGATCTAAGTTACGTGTCGCTGGACGGCAACATCGCCTGCATGGTCAATGGTGCGGGCTTAGCCATGGCCACGATGGACTTAATCAAGCTCCACGGTGGCGAACCGGCTAATTTTCTCGATGTGGGCGGTGGCGCTACGGCCGAGCATGTCACAGCTGCCTTCAAGATTATTCTCGCCAACGACAACGTCAAGGCGATACTCGTCAATATCTTCGGCGGCATCGTGCGCTGCGATCTGATCGCGGAGGGAATCATTGCTGCTGTCGGCGAGGTTGGCGTCAAGGTTCCGGTCGTGGTCCGCCTTGAGGGCACCAATGTGGAGAGGGGTCGGCAGCTGCTCGCCGATAGCGACTTAGGAATTCTGGCCGCCGACAATCTGACCGATGCGGCGATCAAAATCGTCGCCCTGGCGAGCGACGAGGGCGCGGCCGCGTGAGTATTTTGGTCGGCAGCGAGTCGAAGGTGATTTGCCAGGGGCTGACCGGGCGGCAGGGCAGTTTCCACACCGAGCAATGCCTGGACTACGGCACCCAGGTTGTGGCAGGCGTGACCCCCGGTCGCGGCGGTGCCGAACATCTGGGCCTACCGGTCTACGATACGGTTCGCGACGCCGTGCGCGAGACCCAAGCCACCGTCAGCATGATCTATGTGCCGGCACCGTATGCCGCCGACGCGATCCTCGAAGCTGCTGCTGCCGGAGTAGAATTGGTCGTGTGCATTACCGAGGGCGTGCCGGTTTTGGACATGGTCCGGGTCAAGGCGGTGTTGGCCGGCCAGAATTGCCGGCTGATCGGACCGAACTGCCCCGGAATCATCACGCCGGGCACCTGCAAGATCGGCATCATGCCCGGGTTCATCCATACACCGGGGTCGGTCGGGATCATCTCACGCTCCGGGACGCTGACATACGAAGCCGTATGGCAGACGACGAATGCGGGGCTCGGCCAGACCACGTGTATCGGCATCGGTGGCGATCAACTAAGGGGAATGAATTTCATCGACTGCCTGGCGCTGTTTGAAGCGGATCCCGACACCCGCGGCATCATCCTTGTCGGGGAGATCGGCGGCTCTGACGAGGAGCAGGCCGCCGAGTTCATCACCAGCGACGTGACCAAACCCGTCGTGGCCTATATCGCGGGAGTCACGGCCCCCGCCGGTAAGAGAATGGGGCATGCCGGCGCGATCATTTCGGCTGGCAAGGGCACAGCAGATGACAAATTCGAAGCACTGGAGCGAGCCGGAGTGACGACCGTTCGCTCCCCGGCGGAACTCGGTAGCGCGATGGCTAAGGCGTTGGAGTGAAAGTCGGGCTCGCGCAGCTCAATACTCACGTTGGTGCGATCGACACCAACACCAAGAAAGTTCTGGCTACCGCCAAACGCGCGCGCGACGAACTCGGCTGCGATCTACTCATCTTCCCGGAGCTGACCTTAAGCGGCTACCCGCCGGAGGATCTACTCCTGCACCGCGGGATGCGGTTACGCGTGCAGGCTGCATTAGATGAAGTCCGCTCCGGTATCGATGGTATCGGTTTGTACGTCGGCTTTCCCGAATACGACGGCGATTTCATCTACAACTCGGGCGCGCTGCTTCGCGATGGTTCTGAGCTCGCACGACACCGTAAACAGGTATTGCCGAATTACGCTGTTTTTGATGAGAAACGCTATTTCCAGAGCGGTACCGGGCCGACCGTGGTGGAATACGAGGGTATCCGGCTCGGACTGACGATCTGCGAAGACACCTGGGAGAGTGCGCCCTGCGCCGCCGCTCGAGCCGCCGGCGCCGATCTCATCCTCGTCTCCAACGGTTCTCCGTACCATCTGGGCAGCCAAGCGAGCCGCGAGGCTGTGCTCAGTGAGCGCGCGCGAGAGAATGGTATTCCTCTGCTCTATGTCAACATGGTCGGCGGCCAGGACGAGCTCGTGTTCGACGGTGGTTCGGTAGCGATCGATGCGGCGGGCGACATCGTCTTTCGGGCACCTGCGTTCGAGGAGGATGTCTACGTCGTGGAACTGGGGTCGACGGGAGGCGGTGTGCAACTCGAACCCGGTGAGATAGCGCCGCAGTTACCCGAAGCCGAAAGTGTCTACAACGCATTAGTCTTAGGTACCCGCGACTATGTCGACAAGAACGGCTTCGACAGTATCGTGCTCGGCTTGTCCGGTGGTATCGACTCAGCGTTGACGCTGTGCGTGGCCGTCGATGCGCTCGGCGCCGATCGCGTTCACGCAGTCATGATGCCATCGCGCTATACCTCGACGATGAGTATCGAGGATGCGGCTAGGCAGGCCAGCAATCTGGGTGCTCATTACGACACACTGTCGATCGAGCCGATCTTCGCGGCGACGCTGACGGTGTTAGAGGATCTGTTCGAAGGACTTGCCCCCGATGCGACCGAGGAGAATATTCAAGCGCGCTGTCGTGGCATCTTACTGATGGCCCTCTCCAATAAGACCGGCAAGATGGTACTGACCACCGGCAATAAAAGTGAGATGGCAGTCGGTTACGCCACGCTCTATGGGGACATGGCCGGCGGGTTTGCGCCGCTGAAGGATTGCAGTAAAACGTTGGTCTATCAGCTCGCGCGCTATCGCAACGGGCTAAACGCTAGCCAAGGTGAGGTCATTCCCGAGCGGGTACTGACCCGCGAACCGTCGGCGGAGCTCAGGCCAGAGCAGAAAGACAGCGATTCGCTGCCTCCCTACGCGATATTGGATGCAATTCTGGAGGCGTTTATCGAGAAGGACTACTCGGTGGAGCAAATCGCCGCACTAGGTTTCGACCGTGACATCGTCGGCCAGGTGTTGGAGTTGGTAAAACGAGCCGAGTACAAGCGCCGCCAGGCGCCGCCTGGCGTGCGCGTCAGCGGTCGCGCCTTTGGCCGCGATTGGCGCTATCCGATTACTTCAGGTTACTGAGCGCCGTTGCCGGCGAGTTCGCCAAAACTCTCTGTCAGAACCCGTCTCGCGTCTGCCGCCAGGTCGCGCATGCCCAGCTGCTCGTAGGCATCGACCATCAGTTGCAGCGACTCCTCCAATGCCGGCGCGCCGGGGTAATGTTCGAGCGAGTATTTGGCCCGGTTGACTGCCGCAACGTAAGCGCCACGCCGCATGTAATATTCGGCCACGTGATTTTCATAGGCCGCGAGCCGATTACGCAGATAGATCATGCGCTCACGGGAATCGGGCGCGTAACCGCTATTGGGGAAGCGCCTGAGCAGCTCCTGGAAAATCGAGAAAGCCTGCATCGTGTCACGCGGCGGACGCTCGGTCAGATCCACGCGGAATAGCCGTTCGAGCATACCGGGTGCCTGATCGAAGTACGTCAGCCCCTTAATGTACAGGCAGTAGTCGACGCGAGGGTGGGTCGGATTCTCCCGCTCGAATTCCTCTGCAGCGTCGATGGCGGACTCCGGCTCGCGATTCCTGTAATACGCGTAGATCATGTCAAGCTGGGCCTGACGGGTGACGTTGCTAAACGGGTAACGCGCCTCGAGCGCTTGAAAGTAGTTGAGCGCTAGCGGGAAGTTGCCGTTGGCCATCGAGTCGACACCGCGCTGATAGAGTCCTTCTGGACCGGTCTCTTGAACGACATTGTCGTCATCTCGACCACAGCCGGCGAGGACAGAGAGTAGCGTAACGAGAACGATCGGCAGATTTTTTGCTAAGGGCACGGGTTTTTCCATCTAACGGCGCCCACAAGGACGCACAATTACGGCAAACTTCTTCCCGAGACGGTCGCAAATCTGGCAGGCGGCCGTCGCGGGTCCTTGTTGGACCACCAGTTTAGAGTATGAATTATAACGAAAAGTTTCCAATCCTTGCGGTGGCTTGTAGTGCAACGAATTCTTCGACGGTTGTTGATTCCTGAGGATCTCGCGGGACGCCGCTTCGATCAAGCGGCTGCCGTGGTTCTCGACGAGTTCTCGCGGAGTCGTCTGAAGATCTGGATCGAAAGCGGGCAGTTGACGCTGGACGGCGAGCAGGTGGAGCCGGACACCAAGGTCCAAGGCGGCGAGGAAGTCATGCTCGACGCCCAGATCGAGCCCGTCGTACCTGTGGAGCCCGAGCCGATTCCGCTCACATTGCTATACGAAGACGCAGCGGTGTTCATTATCGATAAGCCAGCCGGCCTGGTCGTACACCCGGGAGCCGGAAACCGCACGGGTACGCTGCAGAATGCGCTGCTCAATCTAGATCCGGCGCTTGCTGGCGTGCCCCGAGCCGGCATCGTCCATCGGCTGGACAAAGACACCAGCGGACTCCTGGTCGTCGCGCGAACCCTGAGCGCCCATGCCACCCTGGCAGCACAGCTGCAACGACGCGAAGTGCAGCGCCGCTATCTGGGCGTTTGTCAGACAGTGCTGACCGGTGGCGGCGACGTCAATGCGCCGATCGGCCGGCACCCGCGCGACCGTTTGAAGATGGCCGTCATCGAGACAGGCCGACAGGCACTGACCCGCTACCGAGTGCTGGAGCGATTCCGGGCGCACACCTATCTGCAGCTGCAACTGGCGACCGGGCGCACGCACCAGATACGCGTGCATCTGGCCCATTTGCGCACGCCTTTGGTCGGTGATCCGCTGTATGGGGGACGACCGCGCCTACCGCGTTCGCCGAGCCCGGAGCTTCGGGAGCTATTGCAGGGCTTCCGCCGCCAGGCGCTGCATGCCAGCCGGCTGGAGTTTCGGCATCCCGACAGCGGCCGGCCGGTTAGCTACGAGAGCCCAATGGCCCAGGACATGGAGGCGCTGGTCACGGCCCTGCGCGACGATGCAGCACAGATTGGTGGGCCGCCGCCGTGACCCTGGCAGTGATCAGCCCGGACTGGCCGGCGCCCGCGCGCGTTAAAGCCGTCACGACGGAGCGTGACGGTGGCCTGAGCCGCGGCCCCTATGCAAGCCTCAACCTCGGCACGCAGCTGGGCGATGACCCAGACTCGGTCGCGGGCAATCGGCGTGTGTTGGCTGCGGAGCTTGAGCTGCCAGTGGAGCCAAGCTGGCTCGAGCAGGCCCACGGCGCCACCGTGGTGGATCTGGACAACGAGTCGCCCGGGGCAGCGGACGGTGCTGTCACCTCGAGTGCCGAGCGCGTCTGCGCAGTGCTCAGCGCCGACTGTCTACCGGTTCTGTTCACCAGTACCGTCGCTGCGCGGATCGGCGTCGCGCACGCGGGTTGGCGCGGGTTGGTCAGCGGTGTGTTGCCGGCAGCGGTCGCGGCGATGGGGGGCGATCCGGGAGACCTACTGGCCTGGCTCGGACCTGCGATCGAGTCCGCCGCATACGAGGTCGGCGCAGAAGTCCGGGCCGTTTTCATCGCCGCCGATCCGGACGCGGACGCGTGCTTTACGCCGAACGACGCGGGCCGCTGGCAGGCCGATCTGTATGGCCTGGCACGGCGTAGCCTGAAGGCCGCTGGCGTGAGCGCGATTTACGGCGGCAATTTTTGTACCTACACCGAAACGGAACGTTTTTACTCGCACCGTCGCGAGGCGCCCTGCGGTCGCATGGCAACGCTAATCTGGCTGTCGCCGTGAGTGTGCTTCGACTTTCCCGCAAATGACGCACATGATCGTCGTCGCAAGGAGTGCGCACGCGGATAGTTCTTGTTCGACTTAATCTCGCCTCGCCGTCCGTGGCTCGGCTCGAATCGGGGGATCGTCGCTTCAGGCGATTCCTGGCACGCTCTTCGCCGGCACAGACACCACCGGGACGCTGGGCCGAGGTATCGTGACGCGGTAACGGGGAGTTGATATTCGCCGCCGGTAACCCCATGTTGTCAGTAGCGGTTTCGCGGGACGGCTCGACATGCGTACAGACAGGTTAACGAGTAAGTTTCAGCTCGCCATAGCGGACGCTCAGTCGCTGGCGGTGGGCCGCGACCATCAGTTCGTCGAGCCGATTCACCTGATGATGGCCCTGCTCGAGCAGGACGCTAGCACGGTGCGCGGCCTGTTGACCAAGGCCGGCGTGAACATGGCCCAACTGCGCTCGCAGCTGGGCGACGCACTGGATCGACAGCCGACAGTCGAGGGGGGCGAGCCGGGTGAGATCCATCTCTCCAATCGTCTTAGCAAACTCCTGAATGTGACCGACAAGCTGGCCCAGGATCGCGGTGACGCCTTTAT
>SMWC01000086.1 GCA_004357505.1 Gammaproteobacteria bacterium
CCCCATCACGGTAGCGCGACGTCATCGACCATGGCATTGGTTGACGCCATCAATGCCCGATACGCTATTGTCTCGGCGGCATACGTGAACCAGTGGGGCTTTCCGAGACCGGAGGTGCGGGCACGGTGGGAGGCTTCCGGGGCGGAGATATTAACGACGGGCGCCAGCGGTGCAATTACGATAGCGCTCGGCTTGTCTGCGGGGCCGCAGCTGACATCTCGCCGCGAGCGGCGCCGACGCTATTGGCACGGGGAATTCCGCACGTTATAGTTCGACCCAACTTATCGGGGACTTACGGGCTTTTCATGCTGGAGATTGTGCGGGCCGGCGGATGGTTGATGCTGCCGATAATTACGTGCTCCATTGTGGCGACTGCGATCATTCTGGAGCGGCTTTGGACTCTACAACTCAAGCGAGTATTGCCCAAGGACCTCACGGTCGACGTTTGGCGCTGGGTCAAGAACAGTCAGCTCGATCGTCAGCGGATTCAGGATCTCCATCAGAGTTCGCCTTTGGGGCAGATTCTCGCGGCCGGCTTATCGGGCAGGAACCGGGGCCGCGAGATAGTCAAAGAGAACATACAAGATACCGGACGCCATGTTGTTCACGAGCTAGAGCGTTACCTGAATTCTCTCGGGACCATTGCCGCGATCTCGCCGTTGCTCGGTCTGTTAGGTACTGTGATCGGTATGGTAAAAGTCTTTGCCGCCATTACTATTTACGGTGTCGGCAACCCCAGCGTGTTGGCGGGCGGTATCTCCGAAGCGCTGATTACGACCGCCGCGGGCTTGACCGTCGCCATCCCTTCTTTGATCGGCTATCGATATCTTCGCGGCAAAGTAGACAATCTTGTCGTGCAGATGGAGAAGCAAGCGATGTCGTTCTTAGAGGTCTTAGTTCAGCATCAGCAATCGAAAGCCGTGAAAGATGAAGCTTCAGAGCCGCTCAAAAGAAGCGCCTGAGATCAACCTGACGTCATTGATCGACGTCGTCCTCCTCCTGCTGGTCTTTTTTATGGTGTCCACGAGCTTTGTTCGTGAGGCTGAGATAAAGTTGCGCCTCCCTCAGGCGGAGGCTCCGGCTGCGCCGAGTTCCTTCGATGAAGTCTTGGATATCACGGTTACACAGGCGGGCGCCTATATCGTGAACGGACGCCCACTGGTCAACAATCAGCGTCGGACGCTACGAGCCGCAATCGAGCGGTTGATGGGTGACACACGGGATCTGCCGGTGACTATTCGGGCAGATGCTTTGGCCACTCACCAGGCGGTGATTACGGCGATGGATGTCGTTGGACAGTTAGGCTTCGTGCAGATCAATATTGCGACGGTGACTCCACCGGAGGCCTGATCTTCATGGTATCGCTCCTGGATTCTGATGCCGTCTCTGTCTACCGGCGGCTGATCAGCTACGTCACTCCACATTGGAAGGTAATTGCAGGAGCAGTTGCGGCAATGCTTTTGTATTCTGGCGCGAATGCTGTCGTACCTTTCATTATGAAGGCTGTGATCGACACGCTGGGGGATGCCGGCCGGAGCGGCGGAGGCTATATCCCTTTGATGTTACTGGCCGCAGCTGCGGTTCGTGGCAGTACGGATTTCGTTGCCGTTTACGGTCTGGGTTGGTTAGGGCGGCGCGTGATTCGAGATCTTCGCAGCGAACTCTTCCAACAGTACACGGCGCTTCCGGCGCGGTTTTTCGATCAGGCGTCGACTGGAATTCTGATCTCCAAGCTAACGTACAACACGGAACAGGTAGCGGAAGCAATTTCCACTGTCCTGGTAGTCGCTGTCAGAGACAGTTTGACGATGATCGTGCTCGTCGGTGCGATGATTTACTTCAGTCCGATATTGACAGTGCTCGTGGCCATCACGATCCCCATCGTTGGTTTCTTGGTTGGTGTGATGAGTAGGGCATTCAGGCGCTATAGCACGCGCATTCAAGCGTCGTTAGGAGATGCGACCCGGGTTACGGAGGAGGCATTATCGGGCCAACAGATCGTCAAGGTGTTCGAGGGGCAGGCTTACGAGCTCCGCCATTTTAACGTGATCAATCGTCGCAACTACAAGGTCAATCTCAAGCTGGTTGCAACGCGCGCCGTAGGCGATGCATTAACTCAGTACACGCTTGCGATCGGCATTGCGGCTGTGATCTGGGTCGCCTTCTCCGAGCAGCTTGCCGCCAACTTGGATGCGCCGACCTTCATGGGCTTTCTTACGGCCATGGGTATGTTGTTGGGGCCAATGAAGCGAGTCATCAACATCAATGTTGCGTTGCAGAGAGGGATTGCAGCCGGCGAGAGCTTATTCGAGATCCTGGACGAGCCCGTCGAGCAGGATAGGGGCACGATAACGCTCACACGAGCCCGCGGTGACATAGAGTTTCGTAATGTCTCTTTTACCTATGATCCAAACAAGGGGCGGGTGTTGCACGATGTGTCAATCAAGTCTCCCGCGGGCAGCACGATCGCGATCGTCGGCCGATCCGGCAGTGGCAAGACCACTCTGGTGGGCCTGTTACCGCGGCTCTATGAGATTGAAGGTGGCGCCGTACTGATGGACGATATCGATATTCGTGAGTATCGGCTTACGGATCTACGCCGGCAGATTAGTCTGGTCAGCCAGGACGTTATACTGTTCGATGACACGATTGCGAACAATATCGCTTACGGTGTTCTGGCCTCTTCATCCCGAGCCGCGATTGAGCGCGCGGCAGACATGGCCCACGTCACCGAGTTCGCTGAGCAGTTGCCGGAGGGCTTGGAGACGAACGTCGGTCAACGTGGAATTCTGCTCTCTGGTGGGCAAAGACAGAGGATCGCGATTGCTAGGGCATTGTTGAAAGATGCTCCCATACTGATTCTCGACGAAGCGACCTCAGCGTTGGACTCCGAATCGGAACGACGGATCCAGGGGGCGCTGGCAGCGTTGATGCGAGGCCGAACGACCTTGGTAATCGCGCACCGTTTATCGACGGTAGAGGGTGCAGACTGCATCATCGTTCTGAAAGACGGTGCCGTTGTCGAGCAAGGCACTCACGAAGAGTTGCTCTCTCTCGACGGTTATTATGGTGGGCTGCACCGTATGCAGTTCGCGGTCTAAGGACCGCCGGCGTGCGGTTGCTGCTCGTTCGTTTGCTCGAGTGGATCTGGTATCGCCCAAATCCTTTGAAGTGGCTACTCTGGCCTCTGAGTTGGGTCTATCGGGCAGTTGTGCGTCTACGGCAGGAAAGTTATCGCGTCGGTTTGAAGTCTGTGACGAGTCTGCCTGTCCCCGTCATTATTGTCGGCAACATCACTGTCGGCGGTACGGGAAAGACCCCTTGCGTAATCTGGCTAGCGCGGGAGCTGACAGCACGCGGCCACCAAGTCGGCGTCGTCAGTCGCGGTTATGGTGGTAATGGTGATATCTGGCCGCAGCGGGTCGAGCCCGGTAGCGACCCGGAAATGGTCGGAGATGAGCCGGTTCTAATTGCCCGAGCGACCGGTTGCCGTGTCGTCGTTGGGCCGAATCGTGTCGCGGCAGCACAGGGCTTACTCGACCACTCGGAGGTGGATGTGCTGTTGTGCGATGACGGTCTGCAACATCATGCTTTGGGACGAGATATGGAGATTGCGGTCGTTGATGGACACCGCGGCCTGGGTAATGGATTCTGCCTGCCTGCGGGTCCTTTACGCGAACCGGCTACTCGCCTGCAAACGGTCGATGCGGTTCTCGTGAACGGTGGAACGTGGAACTACACGGGTGCCCTGCGGGTTTCGCTAGTGCCACAGCGCGTCTATCAGTTGGCCGGGCCGGCAGAGCGATCCTTACAGGACTTTCGCGGCGAGCATGTGCATGCCGTGGCCGGGATAGGGAACCCGAAGCGCTTCTTTAATCTGTTAGCGCAGGCAGGCGTGATAGTTACGCCGCATTCGCACCCGGACCATGCGCCGTTGAGACCGGCAGATCTGGAATTCGGCGATGAGATCCCCGTACTGATCACGGAGAAAGACGCTGTGAAGTGCGGCTCATTCGCTGCGGAAAATGTATGGTGCGTTGCCGTGGTGATGAAGTTCGATACCGATCACGGTGAACGTCTGATGAAGCGAGTGGCGGAGGCTCTCTAACATTGTTTGAAGAATTTATCGTAGTCATTCCCGCGCGTTTCGGCTCGAGCCGCCTTCCGGGTAAGCCGTTGGCCGACATCGGTGGACGGCCGATGATTGCGTGGGTCTACGAGCAGGCGCTCCAAAGTGGCGCGCGTGACGTCCTGATTGCTACAGACGACGAGCGTATCATGGCGGCCTGCCGAGAGTTCAACGCTCCGGCCGAACTCACGGCCGCGCACCATGAGAGCGGTACCGACCGAATCGCCGAAGTTGCCGAACGGCTGGGGTGGGCAGAGGATCAGATTATCGTGAACGTGCAGGGCGATGAGCCGCTGTTACCGCCTGATTTGATATCGCAGGTTGCGGGGTTGTTGAATCAGGATCCGGACGCGGCGATCGCAACGTTGGCGACCCCCATTCGGTCGCACGCTGAATGGCAGGATCCGAATCTGGCCCGGGTGATCGTCGATCAGAATAGCCGGGCGTTGTACTTCAGCCGTGCGCCTATTCCCTGGCCGCGGGAGGGTGGCACGCCTCCGGCGCTGCGCCACATCGGCCTCTACGCCTATCGCGTCGGTGCATTGAAGCAGATCGCGTCGGCGCCAGCGTGTGAACTGGAGCGGCTGGAACGGCTGGAGCAGCTCAGAGCGCTGTGGCTGGGGATGAAGATTATCGTCGCCGAGGCCTGTGAGGTGCCGCCTCGAGGCGTGGACACCGAGGCGGACCTCGATGCCGTTAGAGAGCAGCTCGTGAATGCCTGAGTCGGTGCAATCTCGTTCTAATTACAGGCGACGCTAGAGAAACTTCGGTGACCGTCAGGAGCAGTAATAATCCGTTGGATCAAGAAGTTACAGACATAACCCCCGCATATAAAATCCTTTTTGTGTGTATGGGAAATATTTGCCGTTCACCAACCGCGGAAGGCTCTTTCAGGCGGGTACTACAAGAGCGGGCGCCCGAGCTGACCGTGCATGTGGATTCCGCGGGTACCCATGCCTACCATGTTGGAGGAGCGCCCGATGATCGTGCCCAACGTGCCGCGAAGCGGCGTGGTATCGATCTCAGTCAGCAGAGGGCTCGTAAGATTAGGCAAGCGGATTTTGCGAACTTCGATTTGGTTCTTGCGATGGATGAACTCAACGTCGAGTTGCTCCGCGAGGCTAGCCCGCCCGAGTATCACGATCGAATCAAACTTTTTCTTGAATTTGCGCCGCACCTCGGCCGAAGAGATGTTCCTGACCCTTACTACGGCGGCATGAACGGCTTCGAGCTAGTACTCGATCTGATTGAAGATGCCTCGATCGGACTATTGGAACAGCTGCGAAAGACACGAGCCAGTCAACCCTAGCCTGCTGTTTTTCTGAGGTCGGCTCGATGGAAGCCGCTCCCGGCATCGGGCCTCGTTCTCACGACTCGTCCGGTGTATTAGGGCTCGAAGTCTTTGCAGGGGCCGTTTGCTTCGGCGGTGCGGCTTGCAGCGGAGTTTCCTCAGCCGGTGTCGGCGTCTTGTCCACTGCCGGAGATCGATCCTGTGACTTGATGACTGCGGCAGCGCGCACCTGCTCTTCTGGCTCAGGCCGAGCAGTCTGTTCCGGCACAACCGACACTGGCGGTGCTGACGCAGGCGCCGATGCAGCGTCCGCAGGTACTGGAATTACCGGGGCTTCACGCCGCGACTCGTCTGCCGGCGTCCCTTTGGGTGTCACGACCGGCGCGTGTTCGGAAGACTCAGGCCTGTCCGCGGGGGCGGTCGTTTGCGAAGTCTCGGTAGCAGCTTCCGGCGCTGATTTAGGTTGGTTCCCGCGAGCCTGGTTCTTACGATTTTGCTCATTCGTCCCCCCGGCCTTTTGCCGAGTGTCACTGTCACGGTCACCCTTGGGTTGGTTGCGCGCTCCTCCCGATCCCGAACCTCGTCGTCGCCGCGAGCGACGGCTGCGCGATTCCCCACCGCTGCTACTGCCGTCGGAGCTTCGTTCCCGGTTCTGTTTCGAGCCGCGTGAACCATCGCCGCCACCAGGAGAGCGCTTCTGTCCCTGGCTCGTGCCACGATCTCGCTGGCCGCGTTCACTCTGAGACCGACGACTCGTACCACGAGCGTCGTGTCTGCCGCGACCGCGGCGCGAGCGTCGTTCGGTGGGCGCGTTCACTTTTTTTGGCATCGGCGACAGCCAGCTCAAGAGGCGTTGCCACCAACGCGACCCTTTTGAGCGTTGCTGCTTAGGTTTCTGCTCTATCGGTTTCGGTGCTGGCGTTTGCGGAACAATGCCCGTCACGGCGGGCTGCTCTGAAGTGGTCCGCTTGCGCTCGGCTTGGAACGCGCCGCCTGCATCTTTCTTCGGCTCTACCAGCTTGTAGCTGGTAGCTCTGTTCTCAGGAAGGTCTGATTCGTCGTCACGAACACGCTTCACGGAGTAGTTTGGCGTCTCCAGGTCGGGGTTTCCGATCAGGACGACAGTGACGTTGTTCTCGTCTTGGATCAACTGAGCCCAACCGCGCTTCTCGTTGAGAATGTAATTGCTGACGTCGACCGGTAGCTGAACGATGACCTTTGAGGTCCGCTCTTTTCGCGCTTCCTCGCCGACTAAGCGGAGAATTGCCAGTGCGAGAGACTCAACGCTGCGAACGTTGCCGACGCCGTTACAGCGTGGACAGACCGATTGGGTCGCGTCACCCAGCGATGGGCGTACGCGCTGCCGAGACATTTCCAGTAAACCGAATCGGGAGATATGTCCAAGCTGAATACGTGCCCGATCCTGCCGCACTGCTTCTCGCAATTTGTTTTCCACATCCCTCTGATTACGGTTTGGCCCCATGTCGATAAAGTCGATGACGATCAAGCCGCCCAGATCTCGTATTCGCAGCTGTCGTGCGATCTCTTCGGCCGCTTCAAGATTCGTATTGAGCGCAGTTTCTTCAATGTCGTCGCCTTTGGTTGCTCTTGCCGAATTAATATCGATAGCGGTGAGTGCTTCCGTATGATCGATGACGATGCTCCCACCGGACGGCAATGAGACTGAGTGAGCGAATGCGGTCTCGATCTGGCTTTCGATCTGAAATTTCGTGAACAGCGGAACTACGTCATCGTAGCGTTTGAGCTTACGAAGATTATGCGGCATCACTCGCTCCATAAACTCGTAGGCCTCGGCGTAGATGTCCTCACCGTCGATCAAGACCTCGCCGATCTCGTTTGAGAAGTGATCACGCACGGCGCGAACGATCGCATTGCCTTCCTGGTAGATCAGGAACGGAGCAGGGCGCGTGACGACAGCCTCTTTGATGGCTTCCCAGATGCTGAGAAGATAGTCGATGTCCCAGCGTAGTTCTTCGAGACTGCGTCCCACTCCGGCAGTGCGAACGATGCAGCCCATCCCTTCGGGTGGATCGAGTTCGTTTAGCGACTGACGGACAATATCGCGATCTTCGCCGGTTATGCGCCTCGAGACTCCACCCGCCCGAGGATTGTTGGGCATCAGGACGAGAAATCGACCCGCCAGGCTTACAAAAGTCGTTAACGCGGCGCCCTTGTTGCCGCGCTCATCTTTTTCCACTTGGACGACGATCTCTTGTCCCTCTTTCAGGACATCTTTGATCTGAATCCGCCCGCCTTCCGCCGGTTCGCGAACGAAGTATTCGCTGGAAATTTCCTTCAGGGGAAGAAAGCCGTGGCGCGTGCCGCCATAATCTACAAACGCGGCTTCGAGGCTGGGCTCTATTCGGGTAATGCGCGCTTTATAAATATTTGCCTTTTTCTGCTCTCGAGAAGGAACCTCGATATCAAGATCGTAGAGCCTCTGGCCATCGACGATGGCCACGCGCAACTCCTCTTGCTGAGTTGCATTGATTAGCATTCGTTTCATAATTTTTTAATCCATTGGCGACGAGCCCGGGTTCGGGACCGACCAACGCGATCTGCGAGACAGCACAGCAGAGAAGCTGGTTATTTTCTGGCTGTATCATAAAGTTTCCCAGAGTACCAATTGCTGAATCTTCCAATACCAAATCATGCTGTGTCTCAGGGGATTTAGCGACAGATGAGCTATCACCTGGTCCTGATCGCGGTCGTCCGAACTGCGGATCCGCCGAGTCTAAGTAAACCTGCATTGACGGCCTGATGGTCTAGTAGCCGCCCCGTTGTCTGCGGGCCTGAAACCGGCCTTTCGGCACTCAAGAACCCACTCACGTACTATAGCATAGCCATCTAAGGGCTCCATTTGGTGTATTAAGAAATGTCGACTCCATCACGCGAATCCGCAACCGGGTCAACCTACTATCAGAACATCGATCAAGAGCTCGTCGGACAGCGCTTGGATAATTTTCTGTTGGGCCAGTTGAAAGGGGTGCCACGAAGTCACGTGTACCAGTTGATCCGTTCTGGTCAGGTTCGAGTCAACAGCGGCCGAGTACGTGCGGGTTACCGACTTAAGCTCGGTGACCGTGTCCGAGTACCGCCGGTCTCGCGGCGAGCTGCGGCCAGAGCTAAAATCCCGGAAGGCGGACTCCGATGGCTCGAGGATCGAATTCTGGCCGAAGACTCCAGATTGCTGGTGCTAGATAAGCCACCCGGCATGGCAGTTCACGCTGGTACGGGTATCGATTTCGGCTGTATAGAAGCGCTTCGCAGCCTGAGGCCAGGTCTTCGGACTCTAGAACTAGTTCACCGCCTGGATCGCGGAACTTCGGGCTGCCTGTTGGTCGCCAAGCGGCGGAGCGCGTTGCGAAGACTGCATCGTTTGCTTCGGGATGGTGGGATGCAGAAGCGTTATCTGACCTTGCTGAAGGGGTCCTGGCAACATGGTCGGGTGAATGTCGATGCACCGCTCCTGAATCAGCGGCATCGGAACGGCGAGAGCTACGTCAGCGTGCATGAGTCGGGGAAGTCGGCGCTAAGTCGATTTCGCGTCGTGGAGAGTTATAGCTCCCGAGCAACTCTGATGGAGGTCTCTATTGAGACAGGCAGAACCCATCAGATCCGGGCGCACGCGGTCTACATGGGCCACCCCGTAGCCGGCGATGAGCGTTATGGCGACGCTGAATTCAATGCTCAGTTAAGGCAGCTCGGTCTTCGCCGGATTTTCCTGCACGCTCACGCCGTCGATTTCGTTTGGCCGGACAGCGAGGAAGAGTTCATGATCAGCTCGCCGTTGCCGGCGGACCTCAGAGAGGTTCAGCGTCGGCTTGAATCCAGCGGATCAAGCTCGAGATCCCGAAGGACCTGAGTTAGCCAAATCAGGGGCAGCCCCAGGAGCGCCGTCGGGTCTTCGGAGCGAATGGTCCGAAAGAGCGAGATCCCCAGTCCTTCTGCTTTGAATCCGCCTGCGCAATCATAGGGCTGCTCAAGTTCAAGATACCGCTTCAAGTGCGCTTGCGGGAGTTTCAGGAATTCGACCTCCGTGGTATCCAGACCGCACCACTGCCTGCCGGAATCGCAATCGATGACGGTTGTTGCCGTGCTGAACACGACCGTCTCGCCCTGGCATGCGCTGAGTTGACGCAGAGCCGTGCGATGGTCACCAGGTTTTCTAAGCAACCCGCCATTCAGGGCCGCGACTTGATCAGCCCCGAGTATGATCTTATCGGTGGTACGGTTCGAAGCCCTGACGTTTTGCGCCTTGGCAGTCGCGAGCCGCGCCGCGAGGGTGGGGGCATCCTCACCGGGTAAGGCGCTCTCGTCCGTATTGGTGAGATGCACCTCGAAAGGTACACCTAACCGTTCCAACAATCGGCGTCGGTGGGGCGAAGTCGATGCGAGGATCAGTCGGGGCATTGTAAGTGGTGGGGCACGACTCCGTAACCCTCGGTTTTGACAGCGGAAACCCTTATACCTATCATAGATCGATTATGCCTGGCTCGTTGTACGCTTGGTACAGTTTGTATGATCTGGATGTCCTTGCTGATCGCGAGGCTGTGTTGAGTGGCGAGATCGAGCTGCGGCAGCTCACGCGGCTTCGGGAGATTCTGCACTCGGATCGGGGGAGTATCCAGACAAGTCTAAAGTTTCATCGACATGCGCATAGTGCCGTTACCGTGGAACTGACTTTTACGACGGCCGTAGAGTTGATTTGTCAGCGTTGCTTGGAGCCGTTGGTGCAAGAGGTCTCCGAGCAGGTGTCGCTGACGTTGCTGGAGCCAGGGTCGATGGATGGCGAAATCGAGAAACAGAACGAAGCTGTGGTTTTGAAGGACGGAAAACTGAATCCTGCTGCATTACTAGAGGATGAACTTATTCTGTCGTTGCCCATTATTCCACGGCACACGAAAATTGACGAGTGTGGAAGTATGGCTCACGTTGTTCAGGCGTTGGCGCCTGAGGAGCATTCTGGGATTGCCGGTCCGCCTCTCAGAAATAACTGAGGAGACAAGAAGAATGGCTGTTCAGAAAGGGCGAAAAACTTCGTCCAGACGAGATATGCGCCGCGCGCACGACAAGCTAACTGGTCCGACACTCTCTATGGATTCAGATACCGGGGAGACACATCGGCGCCATCATGTCACGGCAGAAGGATTCTACCGCGGTCGCAAAGTATTGGAAATTCCGGTCCCAGTTGACGAGCAGGACGATTAGGAGCCTGCTCCTCTACCACTGATCTAGACTCTATTCTTTTCCCAAAGCTACTCCGATGACTCGCAAGGTCTCAATTGCGCTTGATGCCATGGGCGGTGACTTCGGCCCCGATGTCGTCGTGCCTGCCGCGTTCGCCGTTTTGGAACGCGACGATTCGGTCAATCTGTCGCTGGTCGGGTTGCCTGAGACTCTAGAGGACGCTCGGCGAGCTGCTGGTGGGCGATACGACGGCCGGCTCCGTTACGTCCTTGCCACAGAAGTCGTAGGGATGCATGAACGCCCTGCTGAAGCGGTTCGCCGAAAAAAGAATTCCTCGCTGCATCTTTCGATACAGGAGGTAAAGGATGGAATGGCTGATGCTTGTGTGAGCGCGGGTAATACCGGTGCGCTGACGGCGACTGCCCGGTACATTTTAAAAAGGTTACCGGGCATCGATCGGCCGGCGATCATTTCGGCCGTGCCCGGATTAAACGGCCCGTCCTTCATGTTAGATCTCGGTGCCAATCTAGGGTGCAGCGCGCAGCACCTACTGCAATTCGCACTCATGGGTTCGGTGGTTGCTGAGGGCATTCTCGATATTGAGCGGGCTAGCATTGGCCTGTTGAACATCGGTGAAGAGGAACTCAAGGGTAACGAAGTCGTCCGCGAAGCCGGGGAACTGCTGACTCGAAGTAGTCTAAACTACATCGGTTTTGTGGAGGGCAACGATATATTTAGCGGCAAAGCGAACGTGATTGTAAGCGATGGTTTCGTTGGAAATGTCGCGCTCAAGACGATGGAAGGTGTGGCGAGCCTGATCTCGTCCTATCTCCATGAGGAGTTCCGTAAGAATATACTGCGTAAGGTTCAAGGCCTAGCAGCGAGTCCCGCTCTCAATGCACTTCGCGACCGGCTGGACGCTCGTCGTTACAATGGGGCGAGTCTCGTAGGACTCAACGGCGTCGTGATAAAGAGCCATGGTGGTGCCGACAAACTTGCTTTTGAGACAGCTGTTCATATGGCGATTATCGAGGCGCGGAAGGGGGTGCCGTTACAAATTGGGAGGCTGATCGAGGATCAGTCTGCAGAATGTATTCGCGCATAATCGGAACAGGTAAATACCTCCCCGAGCGAGTTCTGACCAACCTCGATCTCGAGACGATCGTGGATACGACGGCTGAGTGGATTCGGACTCGTACCGGGATCGAGCAACGCCACGTTGCTGCGGATGACGAGACGACCAGTGATTTGGCCTATCATGCTTCGCTTGCTGCTATGGATATGGCAGGCGTGGGCCCACAGGAGATCGAC
>SMWC01000087.1 GCA_004357505.1 Gammaproteobacteria bacterium
CAAAAAGTCCGAGCCAGAACCCGCGCACGACGACACGCTATCCAGCCAGACGCTCATCAACTTGGAACAGGCGGATGCGATCGCGGAGGCAGACTTTCATCTGGCCTACGGCCTCTATGACCAGGCGGCTGAATTGGTTGAGAAGGCGTTGCAAGCTGAGCCCGGGCGCCGCGATTTGAAGCTGAAACTCCTCGAGGTCTTCTTCGTTTGGGGCAACAAGGAGTTCTTTTTGGAGACGGCACAAGGTCTGCGAGCGGATATTGGCTCCGGTCCCGACCCCGAATGGGACAAGGTCGTCATCATGGGCAAGCAGATCTGCCCCGACGATGACTTATTCTCTGCGGCTACCGTGTCTGCGGGCGCGGAACTGGACGTTGCTCTGGATGCCGGTGACTCGCCCTCACTCGATATGGCATTCGATGCTGACGATGCCGCAGACGTTAAATTGGGCGAAGTCGATCTCGGCAACCAGGAAGTCGACCTCGCGCTTGAAGGCAGCGACACGCCAGAAGACGCTGCCGAGGAAGTATTGGATCTCGGCGCTGAGACCCTCGCCGGACTTGAGACGGCGTTATTTGCACAGGTGAAAGACGACAACGATGAGGCAACCGGGAAGCCTGGGTTCGATCCGGATGCCACAGACACGGCTAGCTCGCCCGAGACCGATCAGGGCACCGCGGAGCTTGAGCTGGATGAGCTGGGCCTGGATCTTGAGGATCTGGCAGATTTGGACAGCGAAAACGAGACACCGTCCGGCGCCGATGATCTTGAAGCCGTAGAACCGAACACGGTTGTCGATGACATCCTGTCGGCCTCGGCTGATCCCTCCGCCACGGACTCTGGTATCGATCTCGACCTAGACGATCTGGGATCGGAGCCGGGCGAAGAGCCTGTTGCACAGACCGTTGGTTCCGATGTGATGGTTGGCGCGGAGACGGATCTCAACCTCGACGCCGATACCGGGACAGCCGCGGGTGACACGAGCACCTCAGGTCAGACCGGTCTCCTGGATCCGCATTCGATGACGATGACTGACGTCGGTACGAAGTTGGACTTGGCTCGAGCGTATGTGGACATGGGCGACCAAGACGGCGCGCGCGCCATTCTTGACGAGGTTTTGGCGGAAGGGGATTCTACCCAGCACAACGAAGCCCAGGAGATCATCGACAGTCTCTAGCTGACTGGCGCCCATCGTGCGTATCGCTCTCGGCCTGGAATACGACGGTACGGACTTTGTTGGCTGGCAGTCGCAGCGCGACGGCCGTAGTGTCCAGGACCTACTGACTGTCGCGATCGCTACGGTCGCCGATCATCCTGTGACTGTTTTCGGATCCGGTCGTACCGACGCGGGCGTGCACGCCGCTCAGCAGATTGCTCATTTCGATACCGCGGCGAGTCGCGAGCCGCGTCAATGGTTACTCGGTATCAATTCCAGACTTCCTGCAGATATCGCCGTTCAGTGGGTCAAAGAGGTTAAACCTGAATTCGATGCTCGTCGCTCAGCGCTGTGGCGACGCTATCGCTATTTGCTGCGGCTGCGCGGCACGCGCTCCGCGCTCTCGCGACGGCGAGCGTGGTGGTTACACGACTCAATGGATTGTGGAGCGATGAGTGCGGCCGGTGCCGCATGGCTCGGCGAGAACGATTTCTCGGCTTTCCGGGCAGCCGGCTGCCGATCTTCCACGCCCATGCGCCGTCTTATCTCGGTCGGTATCCACAGGCGTGAATCGTTGATCGCCCTGGAGTTCACTGCCAACGCATTCCTGCAGCACATGGTGCGCAACCTCGTCGGTGTGCTGGTCGAGATCGGTACGGGTAGGGCGGCGCAGAGCTGGGCCGCCGAAGTGCTTGCCGGCCGTGATCGAACTCAGGGCGGGATGGCTGCACCGGCGCAAGGCTTGACGCTGATCGAGGTGGCCTACCCGGAGCATTTCGATCTTCCGGCACGTCCCGACAACGATGCCGATTTCATCTAACCGCCGCCCCGTGGGCGTTTTCGTTATCATTCTCTGCCCCCGCAGTCTGTGTAGTGTCCATGAGCTGGTTTGACAAGCTAATGCCCTCTCGGATCAAGACCGATCAGCGCAAGCGCTCGGTTCCGGAAGGACTGTGGGTGAAGTGCAGCAGCTGTGCCGCGCAGCTCTACCGAGCTGAACTGACACGCAATCTTTTCGTCTGCCCGAAGTGCGATTACCACATGCGAATCGGTGCGCGCGAGCGTTTGGAGATGTTCCTGGACCCGGACTCCGGCCACGAGATCGCGGCGAAGTTGGCACCGCTGGATCCTCTAAAGTTTCGCGACAGCAAGCGTTATCGGGATCGCCTGAACCAAGCGCAGAAGGATACCGGTGAGTTGGATGCGTTAATCGTTTTCGCAGGCACGTTGAAAGCCGTTCCAGTCGTCGTCGCCGCGTTCGAATTTCGTTTTATGGCCGGTTCGATGGGCTCGGTAGTGGGCGAGCGTTTCGTCCGTGGTGTGCGCTACTGTATCGAGCACAAACGACCATTCGTCTGTTTTACGGCGAGCGGTGGCGCGCGCATGCAAGAGGCATTGATCTCACTGATGCAGATGGCGAAGACGAGCTCCGCGCTGGCCGAATTGGCGGAGGCGGGGCTGCCGTACATCTCATTCATGACCGATCCGACGACCGGCGGCGTGTCTGCGAGCCTGGCGCTGCTCGGTGACATCAATCTTGCCGAGCCTAAGGCCCTGATCGGCTTCGCAGGGCCACGAGTCATCGAGCAGACCGTCGGCGAGACGCTGCCCGAGGGCTTCCAGCGATCCGAGTTTCTGCTCGAGAAAGGCGCGCTCGACATGATCGTGGACCGGCGCCACGCTCGAGACGTGGTTGCCGGGTTCCTGGCCAAGCTAACGGATCGCCCGCCACCGTCTTGAACACGACCACAGTTTGCCCCCCTAAAGATCACTCGCCACGGTTCTCTAGTCTGGAGGGTTGGCTGGATTGGCTGGAAACACTCCATCCAAAGAAAATCGATCTCGGTCTGGGTCGTACCAAACAGGTATTGTCGGCGTTAGGATTGGAGCGACCGCCTTTTCGCGTCATCACAATCGGTGGTACCAACGGCAAGGGTTCCTGCGTCGCGCTACTCGAGAGCATTTACCTGGAGGCCGGTTACCGGATCGGTGCATTCACGTCTCCTCATCTGTGGAGATATAACGAGCGGTTGCGCGTAGACGGCCGGGAGACCACCGACGATGAACTGATCGCGATCTTCGGCAAGATCGAACTTGTGCGCGGTGATGTGACGCTGTCCTATTTCGAGTACTCCACCGTCGCTGCGATCGCCGAGTTCGCGCGCCGGGAGGTCCAGATCGCAATACTCGAAGTCGGTCTCGGCGGGCGTCTGGACGCCGTGAACGCGCTCGATCCGGATGCGAGCATGATAGTCAGCATCGATCTCGATCATCAGGCCTGGCTCGGCGACTCGCGAGATGCCATTGGTTTTGAGAAGGCAGGGATCCTACGCCGGGCTCGTCCGGGCATCGTCGCGGATCGCGACCCTCCCGCGACGCTGCTTGCCTATGCGCAGAACCTTGGTACCGCGCTCCGCCTGTTGGGCCGGGATTTCGATTACGAGCTGCTGTCCGACGGTGGCTGGCGGTATCAAGCCACGGCTTCGGAGTCACCGATTTTGCCCGTGCCGTCGTTCGGTGGCCGCGTACAGCTCGGCAATGTGGCCGCTTGCGTGGCAGTCATTCGGTCGCTCGAAACCGAGTTACCGGTGCGAGATGCGGCGCTCGGCAGAGGAATCGAGCGTGCGCGTTTACCGGCACGATTGGAGCGCCGCCTGCTCGACGGCGTCGAGTGGATATTCGACGTAGCGCACAATCCGGCGGCAGCACGTGTCCTTGCAGATGAGCTCGCGTGCTCTCGCAAACCTCGTCGAACCATTGCCGTATTCGCGGCGATGGCTGACAAAGACCTCGCCGGACTCATCGAGCCTCTCATCCCCGTCGTGGACGAATGGCTGGTGACGCGCGCTCCTACCGAACGAGGCGCGTCGACGGACACGCTGTTGAGTGTCCTAATCGAATCTGATGCCAAGAGCACGCAGGCGCAGCCCGTTGTGGCTGAGGCATGTCGTTATGCCCGCAGTTTGGCCGAGGACGGAGACCGTGTGTTGGTATTCGGATCTTGTTATATGGTCGGGCCCGCGATGACGGCGCTTGGGCTATACTGCGCCCCGTCTCAAACGGACGATAGAGCCTCCAGATGGACCGGGGTTTGAAGGAACGACTTGTTGGCGCGGTGGTGCTCGTGGCCTTGGGTGTGTGGCTTGTCCCTCGGGTTCTCGACGGGCCGGGACAGAATAGTCGCCCCGAGTCTGAAGCACTTCAACTTCCGGCACCCACGGAGTCTGCGCCGCTGAGATCGCGAACCATCATTCTCGACAATGACCGCGAGCCCCCAACGCCTGCGGTGGGCGCCCACGTTTCCGGTCTTGCTGCCGCGAGTCGGTCGCAGCAGTCGGTTCGCGACACCTCTGCAACGCCGCGAACCGACCATCCCGCAACAGCTTCTTCCGCCCACGCAGTGGGGGGCTGGTTCGTCCAGATCGGTAGTTACGCCGAGAAAGAAAACGCGCGGCGGCAGGCCGACCGGGTGTCGACATATGGCTTCGACGCGCACGTGTCCACCTACGTGGCGGGCGGTCGTTCCATGCAGCGCGTCCGAGTCGGTCCGCAAACGTCCAGGGAACGTGCGGAGGCGGCTGCCTCAGCTTTGTCTGCGCATGGCTTTGTGGTGCAGGTCGTCTTCGAGAAATAATTTGCGTTTGGGTTCAACACGCTCGTGTCCTGGGTAGATTGGTTGATCGTCTTAGGCTGCTTAGGGTCGGCAGGATTCGGATTCTGGCGCGGCTTCGCGCAGGAAGCCTTATCCGTCATCGTCTGGCTCGCCGCCATCTGGTTAGCCTGGCGCTTTACGTGGGTCATCGAACCGCTGCTGGGCAACTGGGTTGTCGCGCCGGAACTGAAGATTTGGGTTGCACGAGCAGTGATCTTCCTTCTCATATTGATCCTGGGCGGCCTGATCGGGTGGTTCGTACGGGAACTGATGAGGCACACCGGGCTAAAGGGAACGGACCGTGTCTTGGGCTCATTATTCGGCCTGGTTCGTGGTGTGCTCATCGTCGGCCTGGCGGTGATAGTCCTGGAGTTTATGGGCCTCGATCAGGACCCTTGGTGGCAGGAGGCGAGGCTCGGTCCCTTCGGTGAGCGGGTGGCCGGCGGAATTCGTTATTACGCAGCATTAGGTAGTAGCTATCTCTAAACAGGCTGCCCCTGAGGTAGTCCGGGCGTGAAGTTCGTGAGCCCTTAAGAGGTTTGGTTCACGTGTGGAATTGTTGGAATCGTCGGTCAGAGCGCTGTGCATCAGTCTCTGTACGACGCGTTGACTAACTTGCAGCATCGAGGCCAGGATGCCGCCGGCATCATGACCGCAGAGGAGGGCCATCTTTATCTGCGCAAGAGTACCGGCCTGGTCCGCGATGTTTTTCAGCAACGGCACATGCTGCGGTTGCGCGGCAACATGGGAATCGGGCACGTGCGTTATCCGACAGCCGGTAGCGCCAGCCTGGCGGAAGCGCAGCCGTTCTACGTCAACTCGCCCTATGG
>SMWC01000088.1 GCA_004357505.1 Gammaproteobacteria bacterium
ATGATCAATGAAACTGTCGCAATGCTTGCCCGGAAGCTGGCCGAATCGGTCCCGCCGGGTCTACGCTCAGTCCGTGAGGACCTGGAGAAAAACTTCCGCGGGGTGCTAAAGGCCGGACTCGGCAAGATGGATCTCGTGACCCGCGAAGAGTTCGAGGTGCAAGAAGCGGTTCTCGCCCGAACGCGTGCGAAACTCAAGGGCTTGGAGGAACGTCTCGAATCGCTGGAAAAGGCACCGGCCACCAAAAAGGCGCCAGCGAAAAAATCCAGCAAGAAAAAGGCAGCTGGGAAAAAGGCGGCCAGGAAAAAAACCGTCGGAAAATAGCGAGAGATCGACAGTCTTCATCTAATTGCCAGGGAGCGGCGATGTACGGACACAGTGGCCCCAATTTCGGCCCGGCAACTACTAGCAGCCTGTGGAAAAACAGAGTATTTCAACAGGCTGCTAGTCACGGTTTGTGTCGGCGCAAGCACTTGCCATGAGCCTTGCCATTCTTACGTGCCGTGCGCAGCTCGGTGTAGCGGCGCCATCGGTCACCATTGAAGTTTTCCTTTCCGGTGGCCTGCCCACATTCGCTATTGTGGGGCTCGCCGAAACGGCGGTCCGCGAGAGCAAGGACCGTGTTCGCGGTGCAATCATGAGTTCCAATTTCAAGTTCCCGCAGCAACGAATCACCGTCAACCTGGGCCCGGCGGATATGCGAAAATCCGGCGGGCGATATGACCTGGGGATCGCCCTCGGCATCCTGGTTGCTAGCGGGCAAGTGCCGGGGGAGTTGCTGTCTTTGTCAGAGTTTTATGGCGAGCTGTCTTTGAGCGGCGACTTGCGACCGGTTCCCGGGATATTGCCGGCGGCAATTCAAGCTTCAAAGTGTGATCGGTCAATGATCGTGGCCGAAGAAAACGCGGGTGAAGCTGCGCTCTCAAGCACCAGGGTCTACGCCGCAGGTTCGCTACTGGAAGTGACGGCGCATTTGGCGGGCAAGCAGAAACTCCGGCAGGCCGAGTTCGTGGAAAACCCTCAATCTGATGTCGGGGTCGAAGATTTGCGCGACGTGCGCGGGCAGGCGCAGGCACGGCGTGCACTTGAGATAGCGGCAGCAGGAGGCCACAACATTTTGCTATCCGGCCCGCCGGGCGCGGGCAAGAGCATGCTTGCACGCCGCTTGCCGGGCATCCTGCCGCCCTTGAACTACGACGAAGCGATAGAGACAGCAGCGGTCAATTCGGTGCTTGGAATTCCCTTCGATTCCTCCCGCTGGCGGCAACGGTCGTTTCGGGCGCCACACCATACGGCATCAGCCGCAGCATTGGTGGGTGGCGGTTCAGATCCGAGGCCTGGCGAGATTTCACGGGCACACAATGGCGTCTTGTTTCTCGATGAGTTGCCTGAGTTTTCGCGGCACGTTCTCAACGTGTTGCGTGAACCACTGGAGACCGGCGAGATTACGATATCGCGGGTTGAGCGGCAGGCTGACTTCCCGGCTCGTTTTCAACTCGTCGGTGCCATGAACCCTTGTCCGTGTGGCTATCTTGGTGACCCAAAGAGTGATTGCACCTGCAGCGCGGAGCGGGTCAAAGCGTATCGCGCGAAGATATCGGGGCCGCTCCTGGATCGCATCGATATTCAATTGAGCATGCAACGGCCGGCGAAGGAATGCTTACGGGCTGACGCGCCACCAGGAGAGGCCACCAGCGTAGTGGCTCGGCGGGTGCTCGCAGTGCGGAACGTACAAATGCTACGCAGCGGGGTCTGCAATGCCGAGTTGGACGGCGATAGGATGGAGGCCTGTTGCATCTTGAGCGGGTCCGCGTGGGAACTGCTGGACCAGGCGATGGACCGGTTCGTCATGTCAGCGCGTGCCCACCGTCGCGTAAGGCGCGTCGCGCGTACAATCGCAGACCTTGCCGGTGAAAAGAATATTTCTGCCGACCACATTGGTGAGGCGCTGGGACTGCGCGGGCTGAACCCGTGAATAGTCCGGGCTAGGAGCCTGTCGGACTTAGGCCGAATCTACTGCGGAATTTGTTCCAGCATGTAGTCGACTGCATCGTTGATTTCCTGGTCCGACAGATCGAGTCGCGCGCCCTTGGGCGGCATGTATCCAGCGGAACCCGTGTAACCCTCGATGGCATGGGTACGAAGTGTATCGAGCCCCTGTGCGATACGCGGCGCCCAGTTTTCAGCATCAGCCAGTGTAGGCGCACCGCCTATCCCACTGCCATGACAGGCAATACACGCGGCGTTGAAAACCTGAGGTCCGGTTTGGGCCGCTTCCACCGGTACCGGCTGAGGAACTGCGGCGATCTGCGGTCTGTTGGCCGCCTTTTCCTCGCCAGGCAAATAGACTCCACCGAATGGCCTGATCCTGTCACCTACCGACGCCAGATACTCATCGCTCCCCGACGTAAATACATCCCCCGACTGGCCAGAGTTTCTTATGGCATTAAAAAGGATGGCCAGCATGACAACAGCGAGAACACCGAGTCCTACTTTGTACATGTCGAAAGATTTCTGATCGCGATTCAAAGCGTTGCTCCGCAGCGTATTTTGGCCGTCAAGTATATATCAAGACCGGGAGTCTGCGCGGTAGAAATATCGGTGTGAGAGCAGGCGGCGCTACCCTGATCGCGAATGAAAAAATTCATGTAATCCGGCACTTGATGGCAGTTCCGGCCACTAATGCCTGAATTCGTAGACATGCCAGTCAGCGCCGGCGGAGAATTCGAGGCTGTACACTGATTCACCGTCTTTGATATTCACCAGGTTGACCTGGGTTGGATAGACATCCCGCAGTATGTGGTCAAGCACTCGAATGGTGCGCGGCAGCCGCCCGGACAACTCCTGGAAGACGAGGATGTGGTCTCCGGCGAGCTCCGCGCCGATCAAAGCGAGGCTGAGATCGCCATCATCGCCGGCGATGCGGAATCTCTCTTCCACATAAAGCGCGATATAGGCTCGGCCCTCGAGATCCAGCACCGATAGGTTCGGCATGTCGAGGATAGCCCCGACGCCCAGTTCAGCATCGTGAGAATGCAGCCGGTGAATAATTTCTGTCTGGCCGGTCGCCGGATTCCATTCAATCGTTGTCAGGCTGCCGGGCTCCCGGTGAGCGAACGAGGTCAATGCCCAGCCAAGTGCTGCCGCCACGAAGACGAGCTGCCAGCAGTGTCTGCTTCTCACCCGCATGAATCGTCTCAGTTAGTCGGTTCCAGGGGCACAGATCGGATGACACCGCCTTCGCCACCCTTGCGCGTTCGCAGGGCCTCAAGCATGTCTGCCATCAGCTCTCGCGTGGTCGACTCGGATTTGTAGAGTTCGATACGCGACTTGTCAATTCGTCGGGGAAAATGATTGTTTGAAAAATCAGCGTCTGCGGTTTCATGACGTGGATCAAGAGAAACAGAGCGCATTTCCTGGTCACGGATCAGTAACTTCGTAATATTTTTGTGGTCGCGCCGCCAGATTTCCGCAGGTAACATGATGAAGTCTTCGCTTCCGTCTGCATTCGTAATCAATAACGGCAACGGTGTCGGCAATCCGCCAATGTTTTCAAAATCCATGAAATAGACGAAGTCTTTTTCACTGACCGCTCGTGCCAACGCGTCATATTCCCAGTCTTCGAGATCATCGAGCATTTCGGTAAAGTCGTTGCGGTCAGCGGCGCTGGGTGTGAACTGGTCATTTTCATTGTAGAAGTCGGCGAGTTCGGGATGACGCTCAAGATAGGTCTTTCGGCCTTCTTCCCGATTGCGGATCTGTGGCAGCGCCTCCGGGACTTCCGCCGCATGTTCTGCGCGGTCTAATTCGGATTCCACATCCGGGTTTGACGTCGATACCTTGTATTCGCGCACGTCTGTTATCGCCACGTCGACATGATCGGTGGAATAAAACCAGCCGCGCCAGAACCAATCCAGATCAATGCCTGAAGCATCTTCCATCGTGCGAAAGAGATCGGAGGGCGTCGGACGCTTGAACATCCAGCGGCGCGCGTATTCCTTGAAGGCAAAATCAAACAACTCGCGACCCATGACCGTTTCCCGCAGCACGATGAGTGCAGCGGTCGGCTTGGAGTAAGCGTTCGGGCCGAACTGCAGTATCGAATCGGAATTCGTCATTATCGGCGCCTGATTCTCGCTGACCATGTACTCGGTAATGTAGTCCAGCACATTCACATGGTTGGGACGATACGCCGGAAACTCCTCTTCCCACTCGAACTCGGCCAGGTACTCGAGGAAACTGTTGATGCCCTCATCCATCCAGGTCCATTGGCGTTCGTCGGAATTCACGGTCATCGGGAAGTAGATATGGCCGATCTCGTGAATAATGACGCCAATCAGCCCGTACTTGGTTCGTCTCGAATAAGTGTTGTCCGGCGCGTCGGCGATGGGTTCGTCTTCGTCCTGTTCAAACGGTTCGGGACGGTATCCGTTGAACGTGATCATTGGATACTCCATGCCGCCACTTTTCCACGTATTGACGGATTGTGCCGTCGGATAGGGATACGGGAACGAGAAGCGCGAATAGACCTCCATCGTATGCGCTACTACGTGAGTCGAATACTTCGACCAGATCGGTTCGGCCTCGTTGGGATAAAAAGACATCGCCAGGACCTCTGGATGCTTCGCGTCTTCCTGGCGGTGAATCATCGCGTCCCAGATGAACTTGCGTGAACTGGCCCAGGCAAAGTCGCGAACATTTTCTGCTTTGAACTTCCAGGTTTTCGTGCCGCTCGATTTGTCCTTCTCGTTCGCAAGGGCTTCTTCCGGCGTCACGATGAATATCGGCTTATCGGACTTGCGGGCCGCGCTCATCCTGCGACGCTGCTCGGCGGTCATGACCTGGCTGGCGTTTTGCAATGCACCGGTGGAAGACACGATGTGGTCGTCAGGCACTGTGATTTCGACGTCGTAGTCACCGAACTCCAGGGTAAATTCGCCGCTACCCAGGAACGCCTTGTGTTGCCACCCGGCATAGTCCGTGTAGGCAGCCAGTCTCGGGAACCACTGCGCGAGGAAATAAATATAAGTGTCGCTGTCACGGAAAATTTCGTAGCCACCACGACTGTTGACGCGATCTTCAAGCACGATGTTGAAAGACCAGTCGATCGAAATCGTGCTGCGTTGACCGGGGGCCAGAGGGCTGGCCAAATCGACACGCATCATCGTGTCGACGATCGTATATGGAATGGTCCGTCCGCGCCCGTCCGTGACACTCTCAATTTCGTAACCGTAGTCAATGTCCTTGGCGAGTTGGTGACGTGCAATGGTTCCGTAGGTCAGGACGTCCTTGCCTTCTGCCGCCCAGGTGCTCCGCCCGGCAGCAGCCATTGCTGTTTCGGAGCGCCGTTCGAGCGACTCGTCTGTAAAACGGTTTTGATCGAGTTGCAGCCAGATGTAACGCAGTGTGTCCGGCGAGCGGTTCGTATAGGTGATTGTCTCCGACCCCGTGATACGTCGCTTCACTTCGTCAAGCGTGACCTTGATCTTCATATCGGCGCGTTGTTGC
>SMWC01000089.1 GCA_004357505.1 Gammaproteobacteria bacterium
CTTCGAATGGAATTATCCACGGAGCCGGCGCTCCCGTTAGCGGCCTGCCAGCTTAGATTTGGATTACCCGGCCGCCGTTCAGGATTCCGTTCGGGTCGAGTGTTCGCTTGAGGCGACGCATGAGCTCTAGCTCTTCGTCGTTGCGTGAATAGTGGAGATACGCTCGCTTAAGCGTGCCGATGCCGTGTTCTGCGGAAACTGAGCCTTGGTAGTCGCCGGTGATTTTGTAGACCGTGTCCAGGATCTGATCGATGTCGCTCTCGACACCGGTCGTAATAAACAGATGTAAGTTGTTGTCGCCGACGTGGCCGAAGACGAGATTCGTGATGAGGTCAAATTGTGCCGCGAGCGCTTTGTCGATCTGTTCGACGAATCCGGGCATGTCGGTGACAGTCATGCTGACATCGAGACTCGCGTAAGGCATCAAGCCAGGTGTGATTTCGGCAATACCATCGCGAATTGCCCAGAACGTTTGTACGTCTTTCTCCGACTGAGCGATGACAGCGTCCTGTATGACACCTGACTCCAACGCCGATCCCAGTGCGTTCTCAAAGCGTTCTGTGTCATCGGCTGAGTCGGTCCCTTCGGTTTCGATAAGCGCGTAGAGCGGAAAGGTACGCTCGAACGGCGAACGAAGCTTCTCGACGTGCTCGATCACGTAATCAAAATACGACGCCCACATCACCTCGTACGCACTTAGTGAGTCACCCATCTTGGTCTGCATCTGTCTAAGTAGTGCGACGACATCTGCGAAAGACGCTAACGTACACAGCGCCGTACACTTGCTTGGTAGTCTCGGGAAGAGCCTGAGCACGGCACGTGTGACCACGCCCAGAGTCCCCTCGGTACCGATAAACAACTGCTTCAGATCGTAGCCGGCATTGTTCTTCAACATTCGGTTCATCGAGCTGATCACCGTGCCGTCGGCCAGAACGGCTTCGAGTCCCAGGACCAGATTCCGGGTCATGCCGAAGCGTATGACCTGAGTTCCCCCGGCATTCGTCGCGATCAATCCGCCGAGCTGGCAGGTGCCACGAGCGCCGAGGTCCAATGGGAAAAGCAGCCCGGCTGCTTCGGCCGCCTCCTGGATCACTTGCAGTGGCGTGCCCGCCAGCGCCGTTAGCGTCATCGAGGCCCGATCCAACGATTCGACGCCGGACATGCGCTCCAAAGACAAGGCTAACTCGCCCGCCTGCGGTGTTGCGCCCCCGGACAGGCCCGTCAGCCCGCCCTGGACGACGACAGGCTGCCTGGCCTCCGAGCAGTGCTTAAGAATAGTCGCGACGTCTGCGGTGGATCCCGGCAGGACAACAGCAAGTGGCTTCTGGGGATTCTCGCCGCTGAAATCGACAGCGTACTTGTCGCCGAGCTCCGGCCCGCTGAGGAGCGCATCCTCGCCGAGTTCTCGACTCAGCGTCGTCAGGAGTTCGCTTATGATATCGGCACCGTTTACTCAGCTTGCTCGCGTAAGGATTGTGGGCATAAAGCGCGCCGGTGTCCAAATACCACTCGGCGAGTTGCCATCTGCCGTCTCTGCACCTAGGGTATGCGGCCATGAGCAAGCTGACCAGCCTGTGCCAGGAGGTCTATTACGGCCTCTCACCTGCAGCACTGCGGGCGCGTTACGCGCTGGTGGTGTTCGATCTTTTCATCATTTCCTATTTCGTTGTGACGACGTTCATGCAGCCATACGAGTGGATCGTCATAGCGGATATCACGATCGGGTCGCTCTTGGTCATAGATTTCCTGGGCCGTATGATCGCGCACCCTGACCGTGGCGCATTCCTGGTCAGGCCGATGAGTCTCATCGATCTGGTGGTCATCGGCTCGCTTTTCGTCCCGGCCACGTTCGGAAACGTAGCGTTTCTGCGGGTGGTACGGGCACTGCGGTTGATGCGGTCCTACGTCGTCATCCGCGAACTGCGAAGTCGTTCTCGCTTCTTCTCCAAGAACGAAGACGTGATCTACAGTGCGATGAATTTATTGGTTTTCATTTTCATCGTGACGGCCGCGGTGTTTGTTTTACAAGTACGGGTGAACGATTCCATCAATAACTATGTCGATGCGCTGTACTTCACGATTGCAACCCTGACAACTACAGGATTCGGCGATATTATTCTCGTCGGAAGCACGGGTAGGCTGTTGGCCGTGATCATCATGATTGTCGGCGCGGCGCTCTTTATTCGCCTCGTACAGACGGTTTTTCTACCCAGCAAAGTTCGCCATGAGTGCCTGGACTGCGGCCTGACCCGGCATGATCAAGATGCCGTTCACTGCAAGCACTGCGGTCGGCAACTGCATATCAGGACCAAAGGCGTTGCTGGTTGAACGACTCTTTCTGGATGTCACGGGATAGACATGATCGATTTATATACTTGGACCACGCCGAACGGCCGCAAGATATCCATCATGCTCGAGGAATTGGGATTGCCTTATAACGCGATCGCCGTAGACATCGGACAAGGCGAACAGCACGACTCCGAGTTTCTTAAGATCAGCCCGAATAACAAGATCCCCGCAATTGTCGATCATGACACCGGTATCAGCCTGATGGAGTCAGGCGCTATCCTCATGTACCTGGCGGAAAAGACCGGGCAGTTCATGCCATCGTCCGGGGCCGCTAGATGGTCGGTCGTGGAGTGGCTCATGATGCAGATGGGTTCGGTTGGGCCGATGCTCGGCCAGACACATCACTTCGTTTTTTATCACAGAGGCGAGGCTCCCTACGCAGAGGAGCGTTACCGCAAAGAAAATGCGCGCATCTACCGCGTGCTCGATACACGGCTCGGCGAGCAGCAGTACCTTGCCGGGGATTACTCGATCGCCGACATCGCCACTTGGCCGTGGATATCACGCTATCCGCGGCAGGAAATGAACCTGCATGATTATCCGAATCTGCTGCGGTGGTACCTTGAGCTCGCAGCGCGGCCAGCGGTGCAACGTGGTTACGTGGTGCCGAAGCAGGTCGAGGATATTCCGATCCCGGACTAGCGGGCTTCGAGCAGGTCCGGCAGCGCATCGTGGAGCGCGCGGATATGATCGGGCGTCGTCCCGCAACAACCGCCAAGGAGCCGGGCACCCTGGCTCACCCACTGCGCCGCCGTCTGCGCAAAGTCTTCCGGTGACATGAGGTTCGTGAAGTTCCAGTTCGGCGCCGAGAAATCGCCGAGTTCCGGGTAGACACCGAGCGGACCGGACCACCGTGCCCTGACCTCTTTAACAGCAGGCGCGACGGCCTCAGGATCGGTGTGCATGACATTCACGACGGCTGCGCCCAGCGGCAACAAGGTATCCAGAGGCTCGGCCAGCGGGGTATCCGGAAAATCGAAGCCTACCAGCGTCTCTGCGTCGGCGGCGAAGCGACAACTCACGCCCAACCAGACCGGCAGCCCGATTTCGAGTGCGGCTTCCATCGCCATGACGGCGTGCCGGGTATCTTCCATCATTTCCAACGCGATCAGATCCACACCGCCCTCAGCCAAAACGTCAGCCAACTCCCGATAGCCGTCGCGTTCCTTGGTCGCCTCGGGGTAAGCTGCCACATCGAGACCTGGCGGCATGCAGGAGATCGAGCCGGCAATGGCGACCGCACTCTGGGCCGCCATATCGCGTCCCTCGATGGCTGCCTCGATGGCCAGCGCATTCACTCGGGAGAACTCGTCGCCGAGACCGGCTGCCTCGAGGACGAAACGGCTGGTACCAAAAGTATTGGTCGTGATGATCTCGGCACCCGCGCGGATGTAGTCCGCGTGGATCTCACGGAGCAGTTCCTTGTGAGTGTAGGCGGCGACGCCGCTCCACGCGTCCCGGTTCATCGCAACGCCGCGGCGCTGCAACTCACTGCCGGTACCACCATCGAGTAAAACGATGTCGTCGGCGCGCAGTCGATTCAGCCACGTCTCGTCCATGCTCGGTATGTTATCTCAGTTACAAGACCTGCCCCAGGTGGCAACCGCCTGAGGAAAACTGCGTATACTCGTGTGAGCGTTAAGAGAAGTGACGATGCGTTTAGTCCTGATCATATCTGGTTGCTTAGGTTCGTTCGGCTGTGGACCTTACCCGGCTGCTGTACAGGAGGTGGCCGCCGTACAGGATGTGGCTGCCTACCGGGAGTCGGTTACGAGTTGGCATGCGGCACGCGTCGAAGGCCTGAAAGCTGCGGATGGATGGTTGAATCTAGCGGGGCTCTACTGGCTCAACGAAGGCTCAAACACATTCGGTTCCGGTGTCGATCAGGACCTCGTTCTACCCGCGGGCCGTGTTCCTGTTCACGCCGGAGAATTCGTTTTGCGGGGTGATCAGGTGACCGTGCACGTCGCGCCCGGAGTCGACGTGACGAGCATGGGCCGAGCCGTGGATCAACTCCTGCTTCGTGACGATGAGGGCGGAGATCCGACGATACTGACCCACGGGACTCTCGCATTCTTCGCGATCAAGCGTATGGACCGCATCGGGATTCGTTTGCGCGACTACGAGCATCCCGCCCTGGACGCGTTCCCCGGGATAGAAACTTATCCGATCGACACCTCCTGGCGCGTCACCGCGAAACTCAGACTCTATCCCGAGCCTCGACGCGTCGCTGTCGCCACGGTAGTCGAAGGCTTGGGTTGGGATCCGCTGGCGCCCGGCGTCGTGGAGTTCGAGTACGACGGTGAGCAGCACACGCTGGAAGTCTTTGAGTCCGGCGAGGATTTTTTTATTCTGTTCGCCGACGCGACGAACGGGATAGAAACCTATCCCGCGGGCCGATTTCTCTCCGCGGAACGCGTGAATGCCGATGGTCTCACCGTGCTCGATTTCAACAAGGCCTATAATCCGCCTTGCGCTTTCAACGATTTCGCCACCTGCCCGCTGCCGCCGCGGCAAAATCATCTCGAGATCGCGATCCCGGCCGGCGAGCGATTCAGCGACGCGCTGCACGCGCCGGCTATCTGACCAACGCTTGAGTTTGCCGATACGCCGGCACCCGAAGTGTCAAGAAGTCTCGAGAGACTCAAAATCACTGTCGTTCAGAAGTTATACTAGGCGCTAAGATCACGACTTGGGCATTGAACTTTAGCCGGGCTGGTGCATCATAGACATCGCCGTACCGGGGAAGAACCCGGGCCAGCGCCCCACATAGCGTAGCGCGATTCAGGAGAACCGCATGAAAAACAAGTACCTTACGAGCTATATGCTGGCGATTGCGAGTCTCGTATTCCTCGCTTGTACCAGTACCGCGCAGGATGGCACCGTGGTCGGTGCGGCCACATCACGCTTCGATCCGGTCGAGGGCAACGTTCGCCGGCCGGACTTCACGCTTAACGATGTGCAGGGCCAGTCCCGTACGATGGACGAGTGGGATGGCAAGGTCTTGCTGGTCGATTTCTGGGCAAGCTGGTGTGTCCCGTGCCGGCATGAGATGCCGCTGTTTAATGAGCTCAGAGCGAAGTACGGCGATCAGGGCTTCGAGGTAATCGGGGTGGCCGCGGACGAGCTCGAGAAAGTCGAGAAATTTCTAGCCGAAGTTCAGGTCGATTTCCCAATCGTCTATGGGGAGATGTTCGACGTGATGGATCTCAGTGCCGAATACGGGAACGCATTTGGCGGCCTGCCATTCAGTACATTTGTCGATCGTGACGGCAATATGCGCTATGTCCAGAAGCCGGGCGAAATGTCTTATGAGGAAGCCGAGGAAGTTCTCCTGCGTTTGCTGAACTAATCCTTGGGCCGCCCGTTCGGGCGCGAAACAACCACTGAGGGTGCGTTTGCCGTTCGAACATGATGAGCAGCTCTCCGGCTTCACCGACTGGGGCAACGGCCGGCCGAACTCAGCCTGAGCTTCTAGTCGGCCTAAACGCCGTTATCCTTGCCGTTACTCAAGATCAGCCTAGAGTGCTGAGCGTGGGGCCACAGACAGCTAGTCTCGGTGATGTTGCTGCGAAGCCGGAGGCCACTTCGCGTGCCTTGCCGTTCGGTCCCTTCGATCGTGAGCACGATCGGACACTCGAATTGTGCATGCGCGAGACCGTGCGCAAGGAAACGGGTATCGAGCTCGGTTACGTTGAGCAACTCTATACGTTTGCCGACAAGGGACGAGATCCAAGAGAGAGTTCGGGCGGTAGCCGGGTCTTGTCGGTTGCCTACCTGGCTTTACTCCAGGAGGGAGTGCTGTCAGGCGTCGAAGATGCGACCTGGGAAGATTGCTACGAGTTCTTCCCATGGGAGGATTGGCGTGGCGGAAAGCCGGCCCTGATCGATGAGATTGAGGCGGCTCTGATGGAATGGGCCGGCCGGGTGGAGCAGACTTCTGCCGGCTCCGATTACCGGGAACGAATCGATATTTGTTTCGGGCTCGGTGATGTCGGCTGGGACGCATATAGAGTGCTCGAACGGTACGAGTTGCTCTATGAAGCCAAGCTGGTCGCTGAGTATTGGCTGGACCGGGGTCAGTCACCGACGAGCCGGATAGCCGAGCGTTTTGGGCGGCCGATGGCATTCGATCATCGGCGGATTCTTGCCACTGGCCTGGGCCGGGTGCGAGGCAAGCTGCGTTATCGGCCCGTTGCGTTTGAGTTGATCCCCGAGACGTTCACGCTGCTGCGTCTGCAGCATGCGGTGGAGGCGATCTCGGGGCTGCGGTCTCACAAGCAAAATTTTCGCCGCCTCGTGGAACGTAGCGGCCTGGTGGAGGGAACCGGGAGCAGAGAAGCTAAGACAGGCGGTCGCCCGGCGGAGTTGTTTCGCTTTCGTCGCGCCGTCCTGCGCGAGCGCCGGGCGCCGGGGGTGGCAACGCTCAGATCGCCTCGAACCCCGTAACATAAGCTGTCGCGTCTGGCGTCTGGCGTCTGGCGTCTGGCAGGGGGTTTTACGGCTGTGTTATACTGGCTCCACCCTTATACTCGTTATGAGTACAAGTGGAGGCCATGATGACCGAAGCGCTCGCCTACACCCCCGAAGTAGCCGCGGCCACACGCGATATCTACGAGCGTGTCCGCGATGTCATTCCCGAGATCGAGTGGCCGGTGCATGCGCCCTATGTGGCGCTGATCAACGAGCTGAAAGTCGAGCGTAACGCCATTCTGTTGGCGCATAACTACCAGACCCCGGAGATCTATCACGGTGTCGCAGATTACTCTGGGGACTCACTGGGTCTCGCCGCCAAAGCCACCGAAACCGATGCCGATGTGATCATTCTCTGCGGTGTGCACTTCATGGCGGAGACAGCGAAAATTCTCAATCCCGACAAGAAAGTGCTTATTCCTGATCCGCTAGCGGGTTGTTCGCTCGCGAGTTCGATAACCGGGGCGGATGTCAGGCTCCTGAAGGAACGCTATCCGGGCGTCCCGGTCGTGTCGTACGTGAATACGAGCGCGGACGTCAAAGCAGAGACAGATATTTGCTGCACCTCCGGGAATGCGGTTCAGGTCGTTGAATCGCTGGGGACGGATCGAGTGATTTTTCTTCCCGACAAATATCTAGGCCGTTACGTAGCGCAACAAACCGATGTCGAAGTTATCCTCTGGGAGGGTACGTGCGAAGTTCACGAGCGGTTCACAGCGGCGGAGCTGCGTGATTATCGCAAGGCGACTCCGGATATTAAGATCATTGCGCATCCAGAGTGTCCACCGGATGTCTTGGAGGAGGCCGATTTCGTCGGCTCGACATCCGGGATGATCAGTTACGTCGATAAGCAGCGTCCGGAGCGCGTTGTCATGATTACCGAATGTTCGATGAGCGATAACGTCGCGGTTGAATTTCCCGACGTCGATTTCATTCGACCGTGCAACCTGTGTCCCCATATGAAGCGCATCACGCTGCCGAAAATCCTTCACTCGCTGCAGACGCTGGAATACGAAGTTCTCGTGGATCCCGTTATAGCGAACCGGGCGTATGGCGCGGTGAAGAGAATGTTAGAGATATCCTGACGATCGAGTTTTCCGCAGCCGATGCTCACTAATTCCGACAGCTCCGTAATCATTATCGGTGGCGGCATCGCCGGCCTCAGTACGGCACTGCGTTTGGCGGATGAGGGACATAGTGTCATTGTCCTAAGTAAAAACCGGCTCGCTGACACGGCAAGCTTCCAAGCGCAGGGCGGCATTGCTGCGGTCATCAATCCCGAGGATTCGCTGAGCTCGCATCACGCGGACACCGTCATCGCCGGCGCCGGTTTGTGCCACTCGGATACGGTTGCTCAGGTCGTGCGGGAAGGACCCGAGTGTATTCGCTGGTTGGAAGATCACGGCGTTCGGTTCACGCGTACCAATGGCGGCACCGATCTCCACCTGACGCGGGAAGGCGGTCACAGCAAGCGCAGAGTCGTACACGCGGATGATGCGACTGGCGTCGCCGTCATGAGCGTCCTCATCGACAGAGTCAGACAGCACGCGGCGATTCGATTGCTGGAAAACCGCTTTGTCGTCAATCTTGTAACGACCAGGGAGCTGGGCCTGGCCGGTCCGAATCGATGCGCTGGCATTCGGGTGCTGGACGACGCGGCGGGTGTCGTGGATACCCTTTGGGCGAGCGCGGTCGTGCTTGCGACAGGCGGCGCGTCGGGCGTTTATCAGCATGCGACTAACGCGTCAACGGGCGACGGAATTGCGATGGCGTGGCGCGCCGGCTGCACGGTCGCGAATATGGAGTTCGTGCAGTTTCATCCCACTTGTCTGCACCATCCCCAAGCTCGCTCGGTATTGATCAGCGAAGCGGTCAGAGGCGAGGGCGGCAGGCTACTGCTGCCGGACGGTAGCCGTTTCATGCCTAGCTACGATGCCAGGGCCGAGCTGGCGCCGCGGGACATCGTCTCGCGTGCGATCGCGAATGAGCTGGCTGAGAAGAATATCGATCATGTCTATCTCGACATCAGTCATAAGCCCGCTGCTCTGATAATCGAGAGGTTCCCCAATATCCTCAAGGTTTGTGCAGAACATGGCTTAGACATGACCAAGGAGCCGATCCCCGTCGTGCCCGCAGCTCACTACACTTGTGGCGGCATCATGACCGACCAACATGGGCAGACCGCCATCCAGCAGCTCTACGCGTTGGGCGAATGTAGCTTCACAGGCCTGCATGGCGCCAATCGGCTGGCGAGTAACTCTCTGCTGGAGGCACTCGCATTTGCAAAAACCGTCAGTGGTCGGATTGCACGGCAGGCCGGTTACCCTCAGCCGCCGCTGCCGCGGCAGCTCGATAGTCTTGAGTGTGGGAAGCCAGCATTGCGACAATCGGTCGACACTAAGGCGAGGCGTTTACGAGCGCTGATGTGGCAGAAAGTTGGCATCGTCAGGTCACGGCAGAGCCTGACGCAAGCTGAGCGAGGCCTGCAGGAGCTTAAGCTGCAGCTCGAGAGGGAATGGGACGCCGGTAGACTCTGGCCCGACGTTCTCGAGCTTCGCAATCTCCTTACCGTGGCCCAGCTAATTACGAGGAGCGCGCTGCAGCGGCAGGAAAGTCGCGGTCTGCATTTCAATAGTGATTATCCGAGTGCGCAAGCCAATCCTCGGGATACGGCGCTACGGCCGGGATAGCTGGAGTGCGTCTTGACAGCAGGCGGACGATCCTGCAACTCTTGCATAGCGTGGAGTTCGATATCGCGCGAAGAAGAACGATAAGGAGTAACAGCCATGACACGAATGAAAGCGAGCGACTTCGACCCTAGGGTCTTGAAGCTATTCGACGGCTATGTCCACGGCGTCATCAGCCGGCGGGGTTTCCTGGATCGGGCGGCCGCCTATACCGTGGGTGGCGTAACGGCTGCGGCGCTGTTGGAGAGTCTGAGCCCGGACTTCGCCAGAGGTCAGCGCGTGACAGAGGATGACTCACGTCTCTCCACGACTTATCTCGAGTATCCATCGCCACAGGGCTACGGCACGATCCGCGCCTATATGGCCAAACCGGCGAACATGGATGGTCCGCTGCCCGGCGTCGTGGTCATACACGAGAACCGTGGTCTGAATCCGCACATCGAGGACATTGCCAGACGTTTGGGTCTTGCGGGTTACCTCGCGTTCGCGCCCGATGCGCTGACGCCTTTGGGCGGTTATCCGGGTAATGAGGACAGTGCGCGGCAACTGTTCGGCGGGCTTGATCGCGACAAGACGGCTGAAGATTTCGTCGCTGCGGTGGCATACCTCCAGGCCCATTCGGACTGCAACGGCAATGTCGGCTGCACGGGTTTTTGCTTTGGCGGCGGAATTTCCAACATGCTCGCCGTACGCGTGCCGAGCCTACTAGCTGCGGTGCCGTTCTATGGCGGTCAACCTGGCGCCGAGGATGTCCCTAATATCGAAGCCGCACTCCAGTTGCATCATGGCGGCTTGGACGAGCGGATCAACGCCGGTTGGCCGGCCTACGAACAGGCACTGAAGGCTGCGGGCGTACGCTATGAGGCCCACTTCTACGAGGGTGCGAATCACGGCTTTAACAATGACACCACCCCGCGCTTTGATGAGGCTGCAGCGGCGCTCGCTTGGGAGAGAACGTTAGCATTCTTCGCCGAGCATCTCGGTTAGAAGGCGGTGGCCGTTCCTACACGTCAGCGTCGGCAAGTTCCAATACGGCTCTAGCCCGATTTACTACAGGGACGTCGATGACTTTGCCGTCCAGCGACGTCGAGCCACGTCCTGCGGTTTCCGCTGCTTCGAAGGCCGCGACGACTCTTCGCGCGTGCTCGATCTCCGCCTTAGATGGAGAAAATGTCTCGTTGATCGCATCGATCTGTGCCGGGTGAATCGCGAACTTACCCTTGAACCCAACCTGCTTGGCTGCGGCGCTGTTCACCCTAAGCCCAGCCTCGTCCTTGAAACGGAAATAGGGTGTGTCGAGGGCTGTCATGTGTGCCGCTCTGGCGGCGACACACAATACGTTTCTTGCGTAGGCCACTTCGGTATCGTCTTCGAGTCTTTCGATGCTCATGTCATGCGTGAAATCCTCGGCGCCGAATGCGACACCGATAATCCGGGGGCTGGACGTGCAGATCTCATAGCACTTAACGATCGCTCTCGCGCTCTCAAGCCACGGTATCAACTGCAGAGTTCCAACGGCTAGGCCCGCTGCTTGTTCCGACTCCGCTAGCAAATCGGAAACCGTCTCGATATCCTGTGGACCGTTGATTTTGCCGATGGATATTCCGAGAATGTCGGGTCCGATGACTGCTGCGAGATCGAGTTCCAGCCATCCCGAGTCCAACGAATTGACCCGCGGTATGATCGGTACACCCGTCTGGGCGAGCTTTGGCAGAAAAGATCGGATCGTCTTACGCGCGTTGTCTTTCTCCGCGTTATTCACGGAGTCTTCCATGTCGGGGACGAATACGTCGGGCTGTAAGCCCGCCGCCTTCGCGAGCATGTTCTCTTTGTTGCCGGGAATAAAAAGCAGGCTTCTTAACGCGGTCACGATGGTCTTCCGTTGGAGCGCTCCAGTCGCATATCCGAGCCTACAGCAGTCCGGCGCTGCGTGCCCATTGATATTTGGCGCCCAGGATGGCGACCGGTAGCTCCGTCGTGTAGGGGCAAGCCACGATGCCTCGCTCGTAAAGGTATTCGGCGGCTTGTTCCACTTGCACGTCACCGACGAGCGAGGCGACGATCGGTTTATCGATGCCTTTATCGCGCGCTTCCTGCACGACACGGGCGCAGAGTTCTGCGAATACCATCGGCGGCGTAATGATCGTGTGCCAGTAACCGAGTATCAACGAATGGATCCGATCGTCTTCAAGTCCCAGGCGAATCGTTTTCTCGTAGGTCGTCGGCGGTTCACCGCCGGTGATATCGACAGGGTTGCCCGACGCTCCGAATGGCGGGATGAACTCTTTGAACGCTTCATCGAGATCGGTAGGAAACGACATCAACGACAAGCCGTTGTCTACGAGCGCGTCGGCCAGCAGTACTCCCGAGCCGCCGGCACCGGTGATGATGACGATCTCTTCGCCTTTTGGGGTCGGCAACACTGGTAGCCCGCGGGCGAATTGCAGGAGATCGTTGAGGCTGTACGCACGAATCACGCCGCTGGCGCGGAGAATATCGTCATAGATTTTGTCATTCCCCGCTAGCGCACCTGTATGCGACGCTGCCGCTCGCGCACCGAGTTGAGTGCGGCCGGCCTTGAGCATCACGATAGGTTTTTTCTTCGACACTCGTTTCGCGACTTCGGCGAAGCTGCGGCCGTCCTTGAGATCCTCGGCGTGCATCGCCACGACGTCCGTATTCTCGTCCTGTTCGAAGAAGGTCAACAGATCGTCTTCATCCAGATCCGATTTGTTACCCAGGCCGATGATGGCGGAGACACCCATCTTGGTCGAGCGGCTAAAGCCGATGATCGACATGCCTACGCCACCGCTCTGAGAGGATAGCGCGACCTTGCCTTTGACGTCGTAAGGCGTGCAGAACGTCGCACAAAGGTTCGACGGCGTGTAATAGTAGCCGTAGATATTCGGGCCCATGATGCGGACGCCGTGCTTGCGCGCTACCGCGACTAACTCATCCTGCAACTCGTGCTCGCCGACTTCGGCGAATCCTGAGGGAATCATGATGGCGCCTGAGATACCCTTTTCGCCGACTTCCTTCATCGCCGCAACACAGAATTTTGCGGGGACGGCAAACACGGCGACATCGATGTCACCCGGAGTGTCGTTGACGCTCTTATAGGCCTTTAACCCTAAGATCTCGTCGGCCTTCGGGTTGATCGGGTAGAGCTCACCCTGGTAGCCACCGTTGATGAGGTTCTTCATGACGGAGTTGCCGATCTTGCCTTCGGTATCCGATGCGCCGATCACGGCGATTGCCTTGGGGTTCATAATACGTTTCATAGCCGCAAGGATCTCGCTCTGAGTCGGGCGATAGATCTCCTTCGGTGGCGAGAAATCGACGCTGATCAGGACGTCGACAGCCGTCGCGCCAGCCGGATTTGCGAGTATTGGATTGAGGTCGATCTCTTGGATCTGCGGAAAATCGTCGATGAGTTCGGAGACATTGACGATGATGCGCGTGAGCGCGCCACGATCCACCGGTTTTGCACCACGCACTCCTGTGAGGATTTGTGCCGCTTGAATGCCGTCCAGCATAGAGAGGGCGTCTTCCTCGCTGGCGGGCGCCAGACGAAACGTTACGTCCTTGATTACCTCGACGAGAATGCCGCCCAGACCGAACGCCACGAGCTTACCGAAGCTGGGGTCGCTGACGGCGCCGACGATGACTTCGCGATCGTGGCTGTCCAACATTTGTTGAATTTGTATACCGACGATCTTACTGTCGGGCGCATAGACATGGACGTTCTCGATAATGGAGTCGTAGCCGGCAGCGACCTTCGCGGCATCGGACACTCCGATCAGCACGCCACCTGCCTCGGTCTTGTGCTGGATGTCGGCAGAGACAATCTTCATGACCACCGGATAGCCAATGCCGTCTGCGATTTCCACGGCCTCGGACGGCGAGTTCGCCAGCCCCTCTTCGGGCAGAGGGATGCCGTAGGCATCGCACACCGTCTTGCACTCGGGTGCGGTGAGCGCTGTTCGACCATCGGCCTTCACACGGTCCAGCACCACGCGGACGTCATCTCGACGGTGAGTCATGTTCGATCTCCTTATCGTTTTGCTTTTTCTGGAGCCGCTAGCGCGTAAATGCGCCGGCTTGCCTGAGAGCGGCAACCTCATCGTTCGCGTAGCCGAGGACTTCGCTCAGGACTTCATCGGTGTGCTCGCCGAGTAGCGGCGAGCGCTTGATGTCGACAGGTGAGTCGGACAGCTTGATCGGGCAGCCCAGGTTAAACCATTTGCCACGCTCGGGATGATCGAGTTCGACGTACATCTCGCGAAGCTTAACGTGCTCGTCGTTAGCGAGGTCCTTCGTGCTCAAAATGGGCCCGCAAGGTACGTTGATTTCGTTGAGTATGGTCATCAATTCCCATTTCGTGTAGTCGCTCGCGAAGTCGGTCAGCAGCTGCCACATCTCGTTCTGGTGCTGGCGCCTGGCGGTGATGTGGTTGAAACGCTCGTCATTCAGCAACGCCTCGCCACCGATTCTCTCGGCAATTGCGTTCCAGACCTGTTCCTGAATAACGACGTATAGATAGTCATTCGGCCCACCTGGTTTGCATTGCACAGCGTTGCCGAGCTGGCCACCGCCGGAGTCGTTACCCGCGCGTGGCGTAAAGTCTTCGAACTCTTGGTCGGCGTACTCGGTCAGTGGGCCGTGTTCAAGGCGCTGATGATCGCGCCACTTGACCCGGCAAAGATTCATGACACAGTCCATCATCGCGCACTCGACGTACTGGCCGCGGCCGGTCCGCTGGCGCTGCAGCAGCGCCGCCAGTATGCCGGCCATCAGATGGACTCCGGTGCCGGAGTCGCCGATCTGTGCGCCCGTGACGAGCGGCGGCCCATCACGGAGACCCGTGGTGCTCAGCGAGCCGCCCATGGCCTGCGCGACGTTCTCGTAGGCTTTGAACGCGGCGTAAGGCCCCTCGGTACCGAAACCCTTAACCGAGGCCATGACGATGCGTGGATTGATCTCGTGCACCTTGTTCCAAGCGAAGCCCAACCGATCCAGCACCCCCGGACCGAAGTTTTCCATGACGACGTCGCAGATCTTGATCAATTTCGTGAAAACTTCTTTCCCCTGCGGATTTTTTAAATTCAGCGTGATCGAGCGCTTATTGCAGTTCAACATCGTGAAGTACAGGCTGTCGGCATCGGGAATATCGCGCAACTGCTTGCGCGTGGCGTCACCGGCCGGCGACTCGACTTTGATGACATCCGCGCCCAGGAACCCCAAGAGTTGACTACAGGTTGGTCCGGCCTGTACATGCGTCATGTCCAGGATCCGGATTCCAGAGAGTGCTTTATCCATGAGTCTCGTTTTCTCCGTCTACTTGTACATGGTTTGACGTTTGGTGCCAGGCGCCCATTCGTTGGGGTCTACCCATATGTTGACAACGGCCGATCGGCCGGAACTGCCGACCGCGTCCCGGGCGCGCTGCAGTGCGGGGGCAATCTCGTCGCAGTCTCGGACTTCTTCACCGTAGCCGCCCAGCATTTCGGCAAACTTCGAGAACGGCACGTCACCCAACAGGTTGCCGACGTTGCCACGTTCCTCGCCGTATTTCGACAGCTGTCCGTAGCGAATCTGATTCATGGCCGAGTTGTTGCCGATCACGGCAATATAGGGCGCGCCGAAACGGTTCGCTGTTTCCATGTCGAAAGCCGTCATGCCGAAGGAGCCGTCGCCGTAGTAGCACAGGACTTCCTTGTTCGGATGCGCGAGCCCCGAGGCCAACGCGAATCCGGTGCCGACGCCCAGGCCGCCCAGTGCCCCCGGATCCATCCAGTTGCCGGGCGCGCGCGGCTGAACCGCCTGGGCACTGATCGTCACGACGTCGCCGCCATCGCCGATATAGATCGTGTCTTCGGTCAGAAATTCGTTGAGTTCCCACGCGACGCGATAGGGATGGATGGGGCTGGCTTCCGAGCGGAATAGTGGCATGAGTTTTTCGGTCTTCGTCTTCTCAAGTTCTCGAAGTTGCTTAAGCCATGCTTCGCGGCGTTTGGCGCCGTTGTTGCTCACTGCCGTCGTCGCGTCGTGCACGGCTTGCAAAATCGCGCCGGGATCTCCGACCAACCCCAGGGCGACGTCGCGGTTCTTGCCCACCGTGCGGTAGTCCATGTCGATATGAACGACGGCCGCATCGGCCCGCAGACGTTTGCCGTAGCCCATGCGGAAATCGAACGGCGTGCCGACGATGATGATGACATCGGCTTCCTTGAACGCATCGCTTCGCGTCCGGTGAAAGTAATGCGGATCGCCCGGCGGCAACAGGCCGCGGGAGGCGCCGTTCATGTAGGCCGGGATATTCAAGCCGCGTAGCAGTGCGATCGCTGCTTCGTGTCCCCTGCATGTCCAAACCTGCGTGCCGAGCAAAATGGCCGGCCGCTCGGACTGCACGAGCAGATCGGCCAGCGTTTCGATGTCGGCGGGGTCGCCGATAGATTTGGTCGACGCCCGGTAGCGGCCGGATTCCGGAATAACGACTTTATCGAGCGGCACCTCGGCGTCCAGCACATCACGAGGTATTTCCAGATAGCTCGGTCCGGGCGCGCCGGTGAAGCACTCGCGCGCCGCCATCGCGATCATGTCTGCAATGCGCTCGGTCGAGCGCGCGCTGGCTGAGAACTTGGTGATCGGCGCGGCAATATCCACGTGAGGCAGGTCTTGCAGTGACCCCATCTTGTGCTGTGTTAATGCGCCTTGACCACCGATGTGAAGCACCGGGCTCTCGGAGCGAAATGCCGTGGCGATGCCGGTCAGCGCGTTGGTGAAGCC
>SMWC01000090.1 GCA_004357505.1 Gammaproteobacteria bacterium
GAGGAGTAGCAGTGTGACGAAAGAGGCGGAAGCAAACTGTCCATTACCTAGGTGCGATCGCGTCGTTGCGATCGTTGAACCGTTCATTACATGATGGCGCAAAACAATTTAAATCGTGTTACGCGGGCCGAATTGCCGGATGGCGCCGCGCTCGTCTCGGATGACGTCCGTGAGCGCATTATTCCAGGCGCACCACCCTGCCACGACGGAGACGAAGAAAGCCCGGATGTTTGGGGCTTTCGCGACTCTGGCTTTACCACGGGACCGAACGGCCAGGTCATGCTTGCCGGATCGCGCTACGCGTTGAGCGGGACCGAACTGCCCGATCTTTTGCCTTGGGTTCGCGGCGTCCTCGGCGTCGACTTTGACCTCGAAGACACACACGATTCGGCGTACCCGCCGGAGGTGCCACCGCCGCTGGAGAACGGCGCTTTCCTGGAAGAGGCACGCAGTATTCTGCACCAGGGGGCCCTGTCCGCTGACGACGAGACCCGCCTGCGTCACGGCCACGGACACACGTTGGACGAGATGTACGCCATCAAGTACGGGATGCTCGAACGCGTGCCCGACCTGGTCGTGTACCCGAGCGAGGAGTCACAGGTTGTTGCGCTGATAGCGGCTGCAGTTCGTCATGACGTGTGCCTTGTCCCCTTCGGCGGTGGCACCAATGTCACTGAGTCGGTGCGCTGTCCAACAGCAGAGCAACGGATGATTGTCTCGATGGATATGAGCCGGCTGAACCGCATACTCTGGATCGATCCTACAAACTTGATGGCCTGCATCCAGGCGGGAGCGGTAGGGCGCCATATCGAAGAGCAACTCGCCGAACACGGCTTCACCCTGGGTCACGAGCCGGACAGCATTGAGTTCTCGACGCTGGGCGGGTGGATCGCTACCCACGCCAGCGGCATGAAAAAAAATCGCTACGGCAACATTGAAGACATCGTGCTCGACGTGCACATGGCCACCGCACATGGCGAATTGTCGCGCTCAGCCGTGGCGCCACGCGAGTCGGTCGGCCTCGATGTCAGGCGCTGGGTCTTCGGCTCCGAGGGAAACTTTGGGATCATTACCCACGCGGTGGTCAAGATCTTTCCGCTGCCTGAAGTCCAGCGCTACGATTCGCTGCTCTTTCCTGACTTCGCGCAGGGCGTCTCGTTTATGTACGATCTCATGCGCGAGACCAACCCCCCGGCCAGCGTGCGCCTCGCGGACAATTTGCAGTTTCAGCTGAGCCAGACCCTCAAAGCGAAAGCGCAGGGTCTGAAGGCGCTCAAGCGGCAGGCGGAGAAGTTCGTCGTTATCAAATTGCGCAGCTTCAAACCTGAGCGCATGGTGGCCTGCACGCTGCTCTACGAGGGGTCCCGCAGCGATGTCGCCGGGCAGGAGGCCGCGGTGCAGCGGATCGCTCGCCGCTATGGCGGCCTTCGCGCGGGCGCGGAGAATGGCCGGCGTGGCTATCAACTGACCTTCGGTATCGCCTACATTCGCGATTTCATGATGCTGCACTACATCCTCGGCGAGTCGTTCGAGACGTCGGTGCCGTGGAGTCAAGCGTTGTCGCTGTGCGATAACGTGAAGCGCAGAATCGAGCAAGAATATGCGTCACGTGGACTTCCGGGGAAGCCCTTCATCAGCGCCCGGATGACGCAGGTCTATCAAACCGGTGTCTGCATCTATTTCTATTTTGCTTTCTATCACAAGGGCCTGGAAAACCCACGGCAGGTATTCGCCGAGCTTGAACATATCGCCAGGGATGAAATTTTGCGCTCCGGCGGGTCGTTGTCGCACCATCACGGTATCGGTAAGCACCGTCGCAATTTTCTACCGCAAATCATGTCGGCGACCGCGCTCGAGTGGAGCGCTGAAGTCAAGCGGGCTATCGACCCCTCCAACGTCTTCGGCGCCGGCAATCAGAAACCAGAAACCGATTCGTCGGTGCGTTCACAAGTCTGATCGTCAGGATTACGAATGAGTACGAATACGAAGACGGGGCGAGTGTACCTGCTGACGGGCGTTACGGGATTTCTGGGCAAAGTCCTGCTCGAGGAGTTACTGCGCCAGCACGAGGAGATGGGGGTCGAGAAAGTGTATGTCTTGATCCGCCGGCGGGGGGCCCTGTCGGCCGAAGCGCGCTTTTGGCAGGAGGTGGTGCCTTCGAAGTGCTTCTCAAACCTGCCCCCGGACTGGAGCGGCGAGGTAGCGGTCGTAGAGGGCGAGCTCGAGCAACCCGGCCTCGACCTCGACCAGGCGACGCGCGACGAAATCACGGGGCGAGTCACTCATTTGCTGCACGTCGCAGCGTCGATTTCCTTCAACCTGGAGTTATCAGAGGCCGCCCGTTCGAATATTGCGGCGAGCCTGAATATGATGGAGCTGGCGCAGTCCTGCTCGCAGTTACAGAAGTTCGTGTATGTCTCGACGGCTTACGTGACGCCGCATCCGGGCGAAGGCTTGGCCATCGACGAACAACTTGCGCCCCTGCCGCAGCCCGCCGGGGAGATCTACGACACGATTCTCGACGGCACCGCGGTCGCGCGCGACCTGCTCGCACAATCCGGGCACACCAATACCTACACCCTGACAAAGTCCTTGGCCGAGCACCTGCTGGTAACGCGGCGCGGCGCCGTGCCGCTCTCGATCGTGCGTCCGAGTATTATCGCGGCAAGTTGGCGATACCCGTTTCCCGGGTGGATCGATAGCACTGCGGGCTTCGCTTCCTTTGTGATCCTGATGGGCCTGGGCCATCTGCGAGCCGTAGCGTCCAAGCCTGACGCGATGGTCGACGTGATCCCGGTGGACGATGTGACGCAATGCCTGCTGCACGCGTGCCATACGACCGCCGATGCTGACGTGCAACCGGATATTCGTTACGCGGTCGCAGGAGCGGAGAACTGTATTAGTGTTCTGGAGTGCTGTCAGCGCATCCAGGAATTCTTTTCCATCCATCGCATCGAGCGGTTGCCGGTGCTGCGCTACCTGGGGCCACACGGACTGCGCTTCAGTCTCGCCCATGCGCTGTACCACCGCCTGCCGATTGCGCTGGCCGGATTTCGCGGGACGCGCCGCGCGCGTCGTGCCGGAGTCCAGCTCCTGACACGGCTAACGTACGTGAACGAAGCGTTTCCGTACTTCGCGCAGACCTTCAATTTTCGTGCGGCGCGGCCCCGTGAAGATTCGTTCGATCCACGTACCTACGTCACGACAATAAGCCGCGGGCTGTATCGCCACATTCTCGGCCGCGACGACACGCAATGGTTGCTGACCGGACGGCAACACCAGGGTAACGGCGGTGACGCGCGCTGGGCGCGCCGGCAGCCGCATGGCACGGCCACGATTCGCTTCAGCGCATGGCTGGTTACCAAGGTGTTGCGGCGTTGCTGCGAGAGTGTGACGGTGGATATCCCGTCCTTCGAGGCGGCGCGACGTGCCGCACAGGATGGTCGCCCGCTTGTCATACTGCCGTCGCATCGCAGCTACTTCGATTTCGTGCTCTGTACCTATCTGTTCTTTGCACGGCCCGATCTTCGTATCCCTATTCCGCATATTGCTGCCGCTATTGAATTTGGACACATCCCCATTCTCGGGCGGCTACTCCGCTCGCTGCACGCCTTCTACGTGCAACGTGGAGAAGGGCGCGAACAAAAAGAACTCACGAGCGAAATTCACAGGATGATTAGCGAAGGCAAGGCCATCGAGTTTTTTATCGAGGGGACGCGCAGTCGTTCGCGCGAATTTCTCGCGCCCAAGCGCGGCCTGTTACGCAGCATCCAGGCGACCGGCGAGACATGTCTGCTGCTGCCTATCGGTTTTTCCTACGATCGCGTGCCCGAAGAGGCGGCCTTCGCCCTGGAGTTGGCGGGAGCGCCGACGCCGAAGATGCGGTTGCGCTCGCTCCTCACGTGGACACTGCGCGTATTCCGCGGTCAGATTGACATTGGTCGTGTTCACATCGCTTGTGGCGCGCCGGTCCTGATGGACCGCGAGAGCGACGTTCACGCGGTCAGTCAGGAGGTGATTGAACGGATGCAAAGCGCGACCGTCTCGACCACGTTTCACCTGCGGGGCTTCCTCGATAAACACCCCATCGAAGGGATCGACGTCGATTGGCTGCGAAGCGCAATCGAGCAGCGGGGGGGGCGTGTGCTTGAGAGCGACTTGAGCATACCGGACGATCTCGACCCACTCATCGCCGCCACGCTTAGCCACCAGTTCGCGCACCTCTTCGCGGGAGAAGTTGCGCCCGACGGACCCATTGGGCGATTGATTCGGGAACTACTCAATCCGGGCACCGAGCAACTCAATGGCAAGCAACGGGTGGCCTGAATCACCGGGCGCAAGGCGCGGGGTGGTGCGTACCCCGGCTGTGCGGGGGCTGCTATCATACGGACGCATTTTCTTTTGCCAAGCGGAATTTCTTTTGAAAAATAGCGGGAACCCGGGGTTTACAGCGCCAAGAGTTATCGCCCGCGCCGCCCACAACGTCTCGCGGGACGAAATTTCCAAGAGCGCTCTTAAGGTCCTGTATCGGTTGCACAAGGCAGGGTATCAGGCGTTCCTGGTGGGTGGTGGTGTGCGCGATGCCATGTTGGAGCTGCACCCCAAGGACTTCGATATTGCGACCAACGCGACGCCGGAGGAGGTGCGTGCGTTGTTCGGCAATTGTCGGCTGATCGGGCGGCGCTTTCGGCTCGCCCACGTTCGCTTTGGCCGCGAGATCATAGAAGTCGCAACCTTTCGCGCTGCCGCCAACCATGCTGACGACGATTCTGAACACGACCATGCGGGCCGAATCATCCGCGATAATGTCTATGGCACCATCGATGAGGATGTCTGGCGCCGCGATTTCACTTGCAATGCGCTGTACTACAATATTGCCGATTTCAGTATCTGGGACTATGTCGACGGTTTCGAGGATGTTAAGCGACGTCGCCTGGTAATGATTGGTGACCCGGCGCAGCGCCTACGCGAGGATCCCGTGCGCATGCTCCGTGCGGTGCGTTTCGCGGCAAAACTGAATTTCACCATCGATGCCAGCGTTGTTGATGCCATGCGCGGCCTGACGGGTCTGCTGGCCAACGTTCCTGCGGCGCGGCTGTTTGATGAATTCCAGAAGTTGTTCCAATCAGGATTCGCGGAGCGTACCTTCGATTTATTGCGTGAGCATCGTTTATTCGGCGAGTTGTTTCCTGCAACAGAACAAGAATTGTCGCGGGACGAGAACTTCATGGCTTTCGTCCGCGCTGCTTTGCAGAATACAGATCGGCGTGTATCCGAAGACAAATCGGTGACGCCAATGTTCCTGCTCGGCGTCTTTCTCTGGGTGCCGATTAAAAATCTTGCAGCGAGCAAGCGTTCGGAGGAAAAAATGTCCGAGTCGCAGTCACTGGCGCTGGCGTCGTTCGACATCGTTGCGCAGCAGCAGCATCGCATATCACTGCCACGGCGATTCACGATACCCATGAGGGAAATGCTCGCACTACAGCCACGTTTCGAGTTTGTACGCGGACGCAGAGCGATGAACCTGCTCGAGCATCGTCGCTTTCGTGCGGCATACGATTTCATGTTACTACAGTCCGAGGCTGGACATATCGATGCAGAACTCGCCAGGTTCTGGACTGACGTTCAGAATCAATCGACTTCCGAACGGGAGGTGAGTTTTCAGATGCAGGCACAACCGGGCAAGAAGCGTCGACCGCGGCGCCGGCGGCGGCGACAATCGTCGCAGGAATCGTGATCGGCCACTGCGTTCGATGACCGCGCATCCGCAAACCCACTGGTATCCGGCCTACGTTGGCCTGGGCAGCAATC
>SMWC01000091.1 GCA_004357505.1 Gammaproteobacteria bacterium
AGGGGAGCACGGTCGATCTCTCGAGCCTTAAGGCTGCACGCCTGATTCCGAAGCGTGCACAGCGCGCCAAGATAATTTTGTCCGGCAAACTCGACAAGTCCGTGACCGTCGTCGGCGTAGCGGTGACCCCCGGTGCTCGTCGGGCGATTGAGGCTGCCGGCGGAAGTGTTGAGAGGTAGAGTGAAAGATGGCTAAGGCAGGCATGGCGAATCCGGTGTCAATACTTGGTGAAGCGACGCGCTTCACCGAGCTACGCCAACGCCTGTTTTTCTTAATCGGCGCGTTGGTAGTCTACCGTGTCGGCACTTTCATACCCGTACCCGGTATAGATCCACTGGCACTTGAGCAGTTCTTCGAGGCGCAGTCGGGGACTATCCTGAGCATGTTCAACATGTTTTCTGGTGGCGCTTTGTCGCGACTGTCGATATTTGCTCTCGGCATCATGCCGTATATCTCGGCCTCCATCATTATGCAGATGGCCACCCACGTCGTGCCAAGTCTCGGACAGTTGCGTAAAGAGGGCGAATCCGGGAGACGGAAGATAACTCAATACACCCGTTACGGAACTGTCGTGCTCTGCTGCTTCCAATCGACAGCGGCAGCGACTGCACTGCAGAATCAGGGTGTCGTTATTAATCCTGGCAGCAGCTTCGTGCTGACGGCTGCTGTGACACTTGTTACGGGCACGATGTTCTTGATGTGGCTTGGCGAGCAGATTACGGAACGCGGGATTGGCAACGGTATCTCCATGATAATCCTGGCTAGCATTATTTCAGGTCTTCCGGCGGCCATCGGCGGTACGCTTGAACTCGTCAGTACGGGCGGTATGAACCAGGCCATGCCGTTCTTATTGGGCATCCTCGTTCTCGGAGTGATTTTCTTTGTCGTCTTCATGGAGCGCGCGCAGAGACGTATTACGGTGAATTACGCGAAGCGTCAACAAGGCCGTCGCATGTACGCCGGACAGACATCGCATCTGCCGTTCAAGATCAACATGTCCGGCGTGATTCCGCCGATTTTCGCATCTAGTCTTATTCTCTTCCCCGCGACCATCGCGAGCTGGTTCGGTACAAGCCAGGCGGTATCATGGTTGCAGGGTGTTGCCGCGAGACTCTCACCTGGTCAGCCGCTGTATATAGCCATGTACGGAGGGCTGATTGTTTTCTTCTGTTTTTTCTATACGGCCCTCGTCTTCAACTCTCGAGAGACCGCCGACAATCTGAAGCGATCCGGAGCATTCATTCCTGGTATTCGCCCCGGGCAACAGACGGCAGAGTATATCGACAAGGTATTGACGCGTTTGACCTTCTGGGGAGCGATCTATATCACGGCCGTTTGTTTGCTGCCGGAGTTCATGATCTTGCGTTTCAACGTGCCTTTCTATTTTGGTGGTACATCCATTTTAATCATCGTAGTCGTTTCTATGGACTTCATGTCCCAGCTTCAGGCGCACATGATGAGTCACCAGTACGAGGGTTTGCTGAAGAAGGCGAATCTCCGTGGTGCTGGGCGCACTGGGTAGTAGGGGAAGGAGTCGGACGATGAAAGTGAGAGCATCGGTAAAAAGGATCTGCCGTAACTGCAAGATAGTTCGGCGAAAAGGCGTGGTGCGGGTAATTTGCTCTGATCCACGCCATAAGCAGCGACAGGGGTGAGGAAACACATATGGCTCGTATTTCTGGTATCAACATCCCCGTAAACAAGCATGTGGCAATCGCGTTGACGCATATCTTCGGTGTCGGGCACAGTCGCGCCCGCCTCGTATGCAAGGTGGCCGAAGTCGATCCAACCATCCAGGTCAAGGACTTGAGTGAGCCTGAAATCGTCAAGCTCAGAGATGTGATCTCGAAATTCTCCGTGGAAGGCGACCTTCGTAGAGAAACTGCGATGAACATCAAGCGACTTATGGATCTCGGTTCTTACCGCGGAATCCGGCACCGTCGTGGCCTGCCAGTCAATGGGCAACGAACGAAAACGAATGCGCGGACTCGCAAAGGTCCGCGACGGCCGATCAGGAAATAGACCGATGTCGGCAAGAACCAGGTACAGCAGCTAGGGAGAAGATATGGCCCAACCGACGAAAGGGAAGAAAAAAGAAAAACGGCAGATTCTAGACGCCGTCGCGCATATCCATGCGTCTTTTAATAACACGATCATTACCATTACCGATCGTCAGGGAAATGTGCTGGCTTGGGCGACGGCTGGCGGTTGCGGTTTCCGTGGCTCACGTAAGAGTACACCGTTCGCCGCTCAGGTCGCTGCAGAACGCGCCGGAACAATAGCCAAGGGGTTCGGAGTAAAGAATATCGAGGTCCGGGTAAAAGGCCCGGGGCCGGGACGAGAATCCGCGGTCAGAGCATTAAATGTGGTTGGCTTTAGAGTCACCCAGATCGAAGACGTAACTCCCATACCTCATAACGGATGCCGACCACCAAAACGGCGTCGAGTGTAATCGGAAATAGCAATGGCGAGATATCGAGGTCCAACATGTAAGCTTGCCCGAAGAGAGGGCACAGATCTGTTCTTGAAGAGCGGGGTCAAACCTCTGGAAGCGAAGTGTAAAATGGAGGTCCCGCCTGGTGGACATGGCCAGCGTCGCACCCGTCTATCGGACTATGGTGTGCAGTTGCGAGAAAAACAAAAGCTGCGTCGAATGTATGGAGTGTTGGAACGTCAGTTTCGAAACTATTACAAACGAGCCGCCCGAGGTAGAGGTTCGACCGGCGAGAATTTATTGAAAATGCTCGAATCGCGCTTAGACAATGTGGTCTACCGTATGGGTTTTGCTTCCACTCGAGCGGAAGCCCGTCAGCTGGTAAGCCACAAAGCCATCATGGTTAATGAGCGGGTGGTCAACATTCCGTCTTACCAGCTGGAAGCTGGAGATAAAATCTCGGTGCGCGACCGAGCTAAGGAACAACTCCGAATTAAATCGGCGTTGGATATTGCGACTCAAGTCGGGCTGCCGGACTGGGTCGAAGTGGATGATAAGAAAATGGAAGGTGTATTGAAGACGCTGCCGGAGCGGGAAGAGATTCTTCCTGATATCAATGAGAACCTGGTAGTCGAGCTGTACTCTAAGTAACTTGAGGAACCGTATATGCAGGAATCAGCCACAGAATTCTTGAGGCCTAGAGCCGTCAAGGTTCAACCAATCAGCACAAATCATGCGAAGGTTACGGTCGAACCGTTCGAACGAGGCTTTGGCCACACGCTCGGCAACGCGCTTCGACGAGTGCTGCTGTCGTCAATGCCCGGCGCGGCGGTTGTGGAAGTGGAGATCGAGGGCGTGTTGCACGAGTATACGAGCATCGAAGGCGTGCAAGAAGATGTAGTTGAGATCCTTCTGAATCTGAAGTCGATCGCAATAAGAATGCATTCGCGGAACGAAGCTCTGCTGTCTCTATCGAAGAAGGGGCCCGGTCCGGTTACAGCTGGTGATATTGTCTGTGATCACGATGTCGAAATCGTGAATCCTGATCTTGTAATCGCGACGCTTACCCACTCGGGAGAATTGAAAGCGTTTCTCAAAGTTGTGCGCGGACGTGGGTATCAACCGGCGGTAAAGCAGGCTGCTTTCGACGAAGAGACCCGCCCGATCGGGACACTTCAACTGGACGCATCGTTTAGCCCGGTTCGGCGCGTGACCTACAGCGTCGAGAGCGCTCGCGTCGAACAGCGAACCGATCTGGACAAACTGATTATCGACATCGAGACGAACGGAACCATCGATCCGGAAGAGGCGATTCGTCGAGCTGGCGGTATTCTCAAGAGTCAGCTGGACGTATTTGTGGATCTTCAGGGCGAAGATGAGATCGGTTTCGGCAGAGCGGAGACTCAGATCGATCCGATCCTTCTGAGACCGGTCGATGAGCTGGAACTGACGGTACGTTCGGCGAACTGCCTCAAGGCGGAAAATATCAACTACATCGGTGACCTTGTGCAACGCACTGAGGTGGAACTACTACGCACCCCTAATCTCGGTAAGAAGTCTCTGACAGAGATCAAAGAAGTTCTTGAGATTCACGGCTTGGCTTTGGGCATGCGGTTGGAGAGCTGGCCGCCCGCGGGATTGCATGGTGAAGAAGAGCCCGTGTCGGCGGCGGCATTCTAGGAACCAAGGAGCGTACTCATGCGTCATAGGAAGTCCGGCCGCCAGCTCGGAAGGAACGCATCGCATCGCAAGGCGATGTATCGAAATATGGCGGCGTCGTTGGTGCAGCACGAGACGATTAAAACGACATTACCGAAAGCGAAGGAGCTCAGACGCGTAATAGAACCTCTGATTACGTTGGCGAAGCAGGACGGGGTAGCCCGGCGCCGACTGGCATTCTCGCGGCTGCGAGATGATGCGGCTGTCGGCAAATTGTTCGACGAGTTGGGGCCACGTTTCAAGGACCGTCCTGGGGGCTATCTCAGAATTCTCAAAATCGGATACCGTGCCGGAGATGCCGCGCCGATGGCTCTGGTTCAGCTTTTGGATCAGCCCGACTCCCCGGAGACCTCCGCGCCGTAGTCCGCTGCTGACCTCGTAGTTAGTCAATCTCGGTACCAGCCGATCGGCGAAGACGTTTCCTGAGTCTTCGTAGCGTGATCTTTTGCCAAAGGATCCTGATACCGCGGGCAATTCGCTCAAGCTTCAGCGGCTGGTAGAGCTCAATATCTTCAGGAAGAATCGCGTCCACGCGCCTGTGATATTTATGCTTAATCCAGGCGTTGTAGTCATATTGTTTCCCCCACTCGAAGAAAAATCGATTTAGTCGCCGCTTGGAGCCGTCTCGAATGCACGCTAGTCCGAAGTCGATGATAAACGGCCGCTCATCCGGCCCGACGAGCAAATTGTCCTTGCGCTTCAAATCGCCGTGGGCGACATTGGCTGCGTGAATATCCCTTAGCGTCTCTAACAATCTTACGAAGAACAGTTCTCTGTTCTGCAAACTATGCTGACGTTGCCGGTAAGAGTCTCCAGGTATATGTTCCAGAACGAGATGCTTATCATGCAGCAGACCAAGGCAATGCGGAACACCCCGCACTCCCTGCAAGCGTTCATAGATTTCGTACTCTCGTCGAATCGTGATCTGTCCCAATCTCCGCCAGAAAAAAGGCCCGCGAGCTCTTTTGACGACGAAATTTCCAAACGGTGTTTCATATAACTCTACGAAAGCTTGATAGCCAGCACCTAAACGTAACCCCTTGATGTATGGTCTCCCAGATAGGTACTCATCTAGTTGATCAAGCCGAACGGAATCTAAAGATCGCTGCGGGCTCGAAGTCACGGTAAGTGCCACGCTACATACGCGAACCAGAGCAATACGAAGATCACGATAATAGGTTCTCCGTTCTGTCGAGAACTTTTCCCGAAGGACCAACTGCCCTGTCTGATCGCGGTGAGATTGGAAAACGTTGGTATCAACGCGGGAATTCGGGTCGACCAATTCTCCCAGTCGGTGCTGAAAAGACGTTTCAGTTTTCGGTCTTCGTATTCGATCGCCGTAGGATAGTAAAACCAGAAAAACAGTAGCGCCAACATCGCACTCCACCAAGCCGCACTGATGATAGAAAAACCACTAATTATCAAGATGTTACCCGTGTAGAGTGGGTGGCGTACCAAGGCATAAGGGCCATAAGTCGCAAGCTGTTCGTTCTTCAAAATAAAACCGCTGGCATAGACGCGCAGACCCATTCCCGCAAGAATCGGTGGCGCTCCTATCAATAGCAACTCGAATGTAGGTCGCGAGACAAGAGCGAAAAACGCTATCAGCACGATGGCGAGAACTTGTCGTGACGCTTCATGGTATCGAAGTTCTCGAACGGCGCGACTCAATCCGGTGAGCGGCGGTAGATCTACTGTTCGGTGTGACATAGTGGCGGCATTCTCCGTGACGTGCTCTGTTGCTTTGTTCGCTAGGGTGTCGGAGTATGAATCACAGTTCCGCAGCACTACGTAGTGCTGGACGGGATAGATTGCGCGCGGCGGCGTCGGTAACCAGCACGTCATCTTCAATTCGGAGGCCACCGTAAGGAACAAGCGCCGCAATCTTATCCCAGTTCACGCTGCGTCCTAACGGTAACTGCTTCAGTTTATCCAATAGTGACGGGATAAAATAGATACCCGGCTCTATCGTAATGACAAATCCCGGTTCGAGCACCCTGGTGAGTCTCAGCATCGGATGGTCATTCGGTGGCCGGCGTTGATCACCCTCTGAAGTTACGAGGTGTCCTCCGATATCGTGGACCTGTAATCCGAGGAGATGTCCGAGTCCATGTGGCAGGAACGTTCGCGTGATGCCATTCGTGTACGCTTCCTCGTCACTGCAGCGAATCAGTCCGTGTTCCTTGAGGACGCCTGCCAGTAACCGATGCGTCGTATCGTTGAGTTCTATGAAGTCCGTACCGTTCAGCGCCTGATCGCATAAACTCTGCTGCATGATTTCCATTGAGTCGATCAGTGACTGGAATCGCACCTCGCCCTGCGCAAGCGTTCGAGTGATGTCCGAGGCATAACCGTTGACTTGTGCGCCTGCATCGAGCAAAAAAGATCGAGCTTTGCTGGGCGCTTCGCGCTGAAGATTCTGATAGTGAAGGATTGAGGCATGCTCGTTTAGGGCGACGATATTTGGATACGGAAGCTCCGCTTCGGTTTGTTCGCTGGCCGTGCAGTAGGTCTGGTGGAGGTGGAATTCGGAAGCTCCATCGCGGAATGCGCGTTGTGCGGCTACGTGACCGACGGCGGCGATTGCGTTGGCACGCTCAATACATCGGATCTCATATGGTGTCTTGTAGGCGCGAAAGTAGTCAAGATGATCGAGAAGCGTTTGATCGTTTACCGACGAGAAACTTGCGGTGTGTCGGGCCGGTTCACCGATGACCGCTACGCCCGAACTGACGGAGCCGAGTTCTTTCATCACGGCGGCCGCTGACGCAGCCTGCCGGATGTCGAAGTGCTCCACCCAGTAACCGGCAGCGTTCTGAGGAGGCTCGTGCCAGAAACCCTGCTCGCGTAGGTCGATCAGAATCGGTCGCTCGCCCGGGATCAGTTTGAGTGCGGATCCCGGATGGTCGGCCAGAGGAAGCCAGGCTTTGAAATAGGGCTCGACCGCATAAGCATACGTCAGGTCGTCGCGGAATCGTGTCTTCTGTGCACCGGAGAATACAATCACACTGTCGAGGCGAGCTGCAGCTAGTGCCGCAGATAAACGCTCGTCCCACTCTGCTAAATGCTGGACGTAGAGCTCTGCCCACTCGGGCTGCGAATTCTTTTCTGTCATGGGCTCGATCTAGTCGCTCATACCAAACAATCTATTAACAGTGCGGGAAAACTCGTGAATAATAGGGCTCCTGGTAGCAGGGTCCAAGCCCAGAGGCTTGATGGGCCCTTGAGCTAGAAGTCATCGAGGGCCATTTCTCGGTAGTGTTGATGGCGTGAATTTCAGGTTCGATTGATGGATAGGCCATTCAAGCAGCAGTTCGCAACCCGTTCCGTCGTGATGGCTGCCCGTGGTATTGCTGCGACGAGTCATCCGCTTGCTACACAAATTGCCGTGCAGATTCTTCGGCAGGATGGGTCTGCAGTGGACGCCGCGATCGCCGCCAACGCGGCACTGGGATTGATGGAACCGACCGGGGCGGGTGTCGGTGGCGATCTTTTCGCGATCGTCTGGGACGCGAAGCAACAACGGTTGCGCGGACTCAATGCCAGCGGGCGCTCGCCGCTCAGTCTGACATTGGACAAACTACAGGCGATGGGGTTAGAGAAGATCCCAGCCTACGGGCCACTGTCGGTCAGCGTACCGGGGGCTGTCGACGGATGGCTGGAGCTTCACGCGGCATTCGGCAAGCTTGAATTCTCGGAGCTTCTTGCACCGGCAATCGAGTACGCCGAGCGAGGCTTCGCGGTGACAGAGGTCATCGCGGGCGAGTGGGCAGCCAGCGCCATGGTACTCGAAGAATTTCCGGGCTATGCCGATGTCTTCATGCCTGGAGGACGGGCACCCGCTGCCGGGGACGTGTTTAGGAATCCACGACTCGCGATGACCTATCGCGCGATCGCAGAGCGGGGACGCGCAGCGTTCTACGAAGGTGAGATTGCACGAGAGATCGAGGATTATATGCGTGGCAACGGCGGCTATTTGCGCGCGGAGGATCTCGCTCAGCATCGTTCGGAATGGGTAGAACCTGTCTCCACGAACTATCGAGGCTATGATGTCTGGGAGCTGCCACCGAACGGCCAGGGGATAGCGGTGCTACAAATGCTAAACATCCTTGAGGCCTATGATCTGGGCGCGCTCGGTTGGGGAAGCCACCACTACCTGCACTTGTTGATCGAGGCGAAGAAGCTCGCATTCGAGGATCGTGCTCACTACTATGCCGATCCGGCGTTCGTCGACGTTCCAGTGACTAGGCTGATCTCCAAAGAATACGCGCAGGAGAGACGGCAATTGATTGATCCGCTGAAGGCATCCCGTGAACTCGAATATGGGGATCCCGATTTGCTGCAACACGGCGACACGGTATATCTGACAGTTGCGGACCAGGACGGCAATATGGTGTCGCTGATTCAGAGCAACTATCGCGGTATGGGTTCGGGGATGACACCCGGTCAGCTCGGATTCGTGCTTCACAACCGGGGCGAACTGTTTAGTCTGAGTCCGGCTCATCCTAACGTCTACAAGCCCGGCAAGCGCCCGTTTCATACCCTCATTCCGGCGTTTGTCACGAAGGATGACGAGCCGTTCTTGAGTTTCGGTGTGATGGGTGCCGACATGCAACCGCAAGGGCATGTGCAGATACTCGTGAACCTCATAGATTTCAGGATGAACGTTCAACAGGCGGGTGATGCGCCACGAATCCGGCATAACGGCTCGAGCACACCCACCGGCGAGAAGATGTCGCATGGCGGAGTTGTGTTTCTCGAATCCGGCCATGGTCCCGAAACATTAGCGGCTCTGGAAGCGCTAGGTCATGTGATCAGCCGCGACGACTCGGCCTATGGAGGCTATCAAGCTATTCGCTGGGACCAGGAGCGACGCGTCTATCAAGGTGCGTCGGAGTCGAGGAAAGACGGCCATGCGGCAGGCTACTAGTGGCCCAACAAGGCTATATTGATGGACCACTAGCTTCGGGTTGAGAGCGATGGATAGAGTATTAACGGGAATCACGACGACGGGGACTCCGCATATCGGTAACTATGCTGGAGCCATTCGTCCGGCGGTCGCCGCGAGTCAGGCCGGAGACGTGGAGTCGTTTTTCCTGATCGCTGATTATCACTCGCTTGTGAAGGGTGAGGCCCCCGAACAGGTGGCTCAGTCGACGCTGGAGATTGCAGCAAGTTGGTTGGCGACCGGGCTCGATCCGAAAAGCATTTTTTATCGTCAATCCGACGTGCCCGAGATCATGGAGTTGACGTGGATATTGACGTGCATGACGGCCAAGGGACTCATGAACCGCGCACATGCTTACAAAGCGGCTGTCGCCGAGAATCAGGCCAGGGCGAACAAGGATCCAGACAACGGTATCGCGATGGGATTGTTCTGTTATCCGATCTTGATGGCCGCAGACATTCTGATCTTCAAGGCGAATAAAATTCCCGTCGGCAAGGATCAGGTTCAGCATGTCGAGATGGCTCGTGATATCGCCGGACGTTTCAATTTTCGCTATGGAGAAATTCTTGTGCTCCCGGAGGCGGTAGTCGGTAAGAGTACAGCTGTATTGCCTGGGCTCGACGGGCGAAAGATGTCGAAAAGTTACGGCAACACGATTCCGTTATTCGCCGAGGAGAAACAGCTACGTAAGCTGATTATGCGGATAAAAACGAACTCTCAGGAACCGGGCGAGCCGAAGAATCCGGATTCGAGCTCATTGTTCGCTATCTACAGCGCGTTTGCCGATCACGAGGAAACAGAGGTGTTGCGGACCCGGTACGCCGACGGCATCAGCTGGGGCGAGATGAAAACCGTGTTATTCGAATATCTCAATGATCACCTGAAGACGGCACGGGAGGAATATCGGCGTCTGCTGGCCGCCCCCGACCATGTCGAAGACGTTCTACAACAAGGTGCACAGAGGGCTCGGGCGATAAGCGGTCCGGTTCTGGCAAAAATTCGAGATGCTGTCGGCATAAAACCTCTGGGTTAACCCGCGTCTTGCACCAGGCGGTCGCGATCATCCGGAGTTCTGATGTGATCGGCGCGTTAGCGGGGTGCCGCTTGTGGTTCCGGCTTCGAGCGATCTTCCGCCTTGAGTAACTCGCCGAGACATTGCCCGGTATGAGACTCAGCATGGGCGACTATCATCTCCGGCGTTCCGGTAGCGACGACCTCTCCGCCGCCGAGCCCGCCTTCCGGGCCAAGATCGATAATCCAGTCTGCCGTTTTGATCACTTCGAGATTGTGCTCTATGACGACGATGGTATTGCCCTGGTCTCTAAGTTTGTATAGAACCTCCAAGAGCTGAGCGATATCGTGAAAATGCAGACCGGTTGTAGGCTCGTCGAGTATGTATAACGTTGATCCCGTACTGCGCTTGGATAGTTCCTTCGCTAGCTTCACCCGCTGTGCTTCTCCGCCCGACAGCGTTGTCGCATTCTGTCCGAGAGTGATATACGTCAGTCCCACCGCCGCAAGTGTTTCGAGCTTTTTGGCAATTTGCGGAATATTTTGGAAGAATGCCAAAGCATCTTCCACTGTCAATTGCAGGACCTCGTGGATGTTCTTCCCCTTGTAGCGAATGTCCAAGGTCTCGCGGTTGTAACGTTTGCCGACACAGACATCGCAGGAGACGTAGATGTCGGGTAAGAAATGCATCTCGACTTTGATGACACCGTCACCCTGGCAGGATTCGCAGCGACCCCCTTTGACGTTGAAGCTGAATCGTCCTGGCAGATATCCACGCGAGCGAGCTTCCTGCGTAGCCGCGAAGAGTTCTCGAATCGGAGTGAATAACCCGGTGTAAGTGGCGGGGTTTGACCGCGGCGTTCGACCGATCGGACTCTGACTGATGTCGATCACCCGATCGATCTGCTCTAGCCCTGTCACGCTGTCGAACGGAGCAGCATCAACTGTGGCGTTATTAACCTTCGCCGCGGCCAGCCGGTATAGAGTGTCATTGATCAGTGTGCTCTTACCGGATCCCGAGACGCCCGTAACGCACGTGATGAGCCCTAGCGGAATATCGATGTCAATGTTCTTGAGATTGTTGCCGCGAGCGCCGGAGATGCTAATGACCGTTTGCGGGTCGAATGCGCGTCGCTCGGGCGGTAGCGGTATCCTGCGACGGCCGGCCAGATATTGTCCAGTCAAGGAAGCGGGATTCTTCTTGATGTCTTCCGGTGTGCCTTCGGCGACGACCTGACCGCCGTGGATTCCGGCGCCGGGTCCCAGATCCACGACGTGGTCCGCCGCGAGTATCGCTTCCGCATCGTGTTCTACAATTATTACCGTGTTGCCGAGGTCACGCAGTTGTCGAAGCGTTTCTAGTAGTCGCCTGTGATCTCTCTGATGCAGCCCGATTGACGGTTCGTCGAGAATATACAGGACACCCACGAGGCCCGAGCCGATCTGACTCGCCAGCCTGATGCGTTGAGCTTCGCCTCCGGACAGGGTTTCCGCGCTCCGGTCCAGCGTGAGGTAATCGAGGCCGACGTCCGCCAGAAAGTTGACTCGATTCCGAATTTCCTTGACGATTGTTTCGGCAATCTCACCACGCCAGCCGTCGAGTTTGAGGCTGGTAAAAAATTTCTTCGCTTCACTGACGCTCAATGCGGTGATCTGCGGCAATGAGTTGCCCTGTATAAATACACTGCGCGCCGCCTCGTTCAGGCGCGTTCCTCCGCAGCTCTCGCATGAGCGAGTGCTCTGGTACTTGCCCAATTCTTCTCTGACTGCATTTGATTCTGTTTCCTGGTAGCGGCGCTGCATATTGGGAATGATGCCTTCGAATTCATGTCGCCACTTACTCTCGCTCCCTTTGGCGCTGATATAGGCAAATTCAATTCGTTCTCCCTTACTGCCGTATAGCACGACGTCTTGAATATGCTTCGTGAGGGACTCGAAAGGCGCTTCTATGTCGAACGAATAGTGTTTGGCCAGTGATTGGATCAGCTGGAAATAGTATGGATTTCGGCGGTCCCACCCTCGCACCGAACCACCGGCGAGCGATAGATGTGGATGCATTACTACACGCTGCGTATCGAAAAAGCGGCGAACGCCGAGTCCGTCACATTCCGGACAGGCGCCAGACGGACTATTGAACGAGAAGAGGCGTGGTTCAAGCTCGGCGATGCTATAGCCACAGATGGAACAGGCGAACTTATTCGAGAAGACCATCGCAGCTTCGGCCGGTGCGTCGAGTAGCACGATCTGCGCAACACCCTCAGCGAGCATCAACGCCGTCTCGAAAGATTCCGCGAGTCTGAGCCGCACCTCGGGCCGAACTCGCAGTCGATCCACCACGACTTGGATATCGTGTTTGCGCCGCTTGTTTAAACTCGGCGGGTGGTCGAGTTCGATGACCTCAGCATCGATTCGAGCGCGGACGAAACCCTGAGCCCGGAGATCCGCGATCAGCTGGCTGTGCTCGCCCTTGCGTGCGGTAATGACCGGCGCCAGCAGCATCACGCGTGTCCCGTTCTCTAGAGCGAGGACCTGGTCGACCATCTGGGACACATTCTGGACGTCCAAGACGGTGTGGTGTATCGGGCATGATGGGATCCCGGCCCGGGCGAACAGTAAGCGCAGGTAGTCATAGATTTCCGTGACCGTACCGACCGTAGAACGCGGGTTATGGGACGCCGATTTCTGTTGGATGGAGATGGCTGGCGAGAGCCCTTCGATATGATCGACTTCTGGCTTCTCCATCATCGACAGAAACTGCCGCGCGTAGGTCGAGAGAGATTCAACGTAGCGGCGTTGCCCCTCAGCATAGAGAGTGTCGAAGGCGAGCGACGATTTTCCCGAGCCGGACAATCCGGTGAGCACAATCAGCCGCTCCCGGGGCAGGTCGAGGTTGATGTTCTTCAGATTGTGGGTGCGGGCACCGCGAATCTGAATGTGGCTCGTGGACACCGCTTTGGTCCTTCGCGCAGGCAATCCCCTACTATACGACGCCGCAAAACCCCGGCGCAAAGGTCTACTGCTGGAACGCCGGAGTTTACCGCCATACTCAAAGCTGCGGTGTCCGACATAGGCGGGCGTGATAGCTGATGTCGCGCCGACAGGTGATCTGAAGGCTGTTTTTCCGCGGTCCGCCGATTAATCCGGGTGCCTTTGTCGAGACCGCAGCGTACAATAATCGGCTCGGGACCGGCATGAAGCCGGGCACAAGATTATTTGAGGAGTTCGAATGGCGAGAGGTATCAATAAGGTTATTCTGGTCGGCAACCTGGGCGCAGATCCAGAGTCACGGGCCATGCCCAGCGGCAGCGCCGTGACGAACATCCGCGTGGCGACGAGTGAGACCTGGAAGGATAAGAAGACCGGTGATCAGCAAGAGCGGACTGAGTGGCATAACGTCGCCTTTTTTGGTCGTCTCGCGGAGGTGGCGGCGGAATATCTGCGTAAGGGCTCGCAAGTCTATATCGAGGGCAAGATCCGCACTCGCAAGTGGCAGGATCGCGACGGCAACGATCGATGGTCTACAGAGATCATCGCGAACGAGATGCAGATGCTCGGCGGTCGTGCGGGTTCGGACGCGCCGGCGCCAACGGTTGTTGCCGAGGCTCCGCCCGCTAGTACGGAGTTCGACGACGACATTCCGTTCTGATGTTGAGCCCGGAGACATCTACGGCAGTCTCATCAACCACCCCGGTGCAGCAATCGCGCGGCTGAACCCGCCGGATTACACGTATTTATACTTATATAACAATAGCTTAAGATAATATGCCTGATCGACTTTTCATCAAGACGTTTGGCTGCCAAATGAATGAATACGATTCGGCGAAGATGGTCGACGTTCTCAAGAAGGCGTTGGATGTCGAAGAGACCGAACACGCAGAAGAGGCGGACATCCTGCTTCTCAATACCTGCGCGATCCGCGAGAAAGCCCAGGAGAAAGTGTTCTCCCAGCTCGGCCGGTGGCGGCTACAGAAGCGCGACAGACCGCAGACGATTATCGGCGTAGGCGGCTGTGTGGCCAGCCTGGAAGGTGAGGCGATTTTACGTCGCGCACCATTCGTCGACCTGGTCTTCGGTCCTCAAACCCTGCATCGGCTACCGGCGATGATCGCGAAGGTACGCGCCGGTCACCCTGGAGTCGTCGACGTCAGTTTTCCTGAGATAGAGAAGTTCGATCGAATCCCTGCGGCCAAGGAGTCATCGTGCACGGCCTTCGTCTCGGTCATGGAGGGGTGCAGCAAATATTGTACTTTCTGTGTCGTGCCTTATACGCGCGGTGAGGAATTCAGTCGGCCGCTTGACGACGTCATCGCGGAGATCGCTGGTCTTGCGGATCTCGGTGTGAAGGAAGTCAATCTCCTTGGACAGAACGTCAATGCCTATCGGGGGCCAGCCCACGGGGGTGGCTACGCCGACCTCGCAACGCTGATTCACTACGTGGCCGCCATCGAGGGTATCGAGCGTATCCGCTTCACCACCTCCCACCCGGTAGATTTTACGAAGCCATTGATCGAAGTCTTCGGCCAGGTCGAGCAGCTTGTGAATTACTTGCACTTACCGGTGCAAAGCGGCTCTAATCGGATACTTAGGCTCATGAAGCGTGGCCACACGATCGAGGCGTATAAAGAAAAAATCCGGATGCTGCGTGCCGTCAGGCCGGATATTTCGATTTCATCAGACTTTATCGTCGGCTTTCCTGGTGAAGAAGACGCGGATTTCGAAGCGACACTGGATCTGATCCGTGAGGTGGGCTTCGATCAGTCATTCAGCTTTATCTACAGCCCCCGGCCCGGTACTCCCGCAGCTTCGATCCACGATTCGATACCCCGGGCAGTCAAACAACGCCGGCTCGCGGAGCTTCAGGCGTTGATAAGCAGCCAGGCCAGCGCTATCAGCCGTGAGATGATCGGCCAGGTACAACGCGTGCTAGTGGAGAGGCCGTCGAGAAAGTCACCGCTGGAATTGTCAGGGCGGACCGAGAACAATCGTTGGGTCAATTTCTTAGGCGATCCACAACTGGTCGGCTTGTTCACCAATGTCATGATTGTTGCGGCGTTGCCAAACTGTCTGCGAGGACGGCTGCACACAGCGACAGTAGCCCGATCCGTTGCCTGACACCGCTCAGAGCGCTAACTCAGTTTATGTCAGCCTGTCGCCGAATGATCATCGGCGCATGGCAAATCTGTGCGGCCCCCTTGACGAGCACCTGCGGCAGATCGAGGACCGGCTCGAGATTAGGCTCAAGAATCGCGGCAATCGCTTCCAGTTGGAAGGGTCCGAGCAGGCTATGGACGTCGGCCGTCGAGTACTAGAGGAACTGTATGCCCTGACCGAGGCTGAAACACTAGATTTAGAACGGGTGCACATCAGTTTGCAGGAACACGCGCGGCTGGACCGCGCAGCCCAGGCAGACAACCTGATATTCCACACGAGACGCCGTGATATCCGTGCCAGAGGACCTAACCAGCTCGGGTATGCTCGCGCCATGCGAGACAAGGATCTGACGTTCGGTATCGGGCCGGCCGGTACCGGTAAAACTTATCTCGCCGTTGCTGCCAGCGTCGACGCATTGGAGGCCGATCTCGTTCGCCGTATCGTGCTGGTACGACCTGCTGTAGAGGCGGGTGAGAAGCTCGGGTTCCTTCCCGGTGACATGTCTCAGAAAGTCGATCCTTATCTTAGGCCAATGTACGATGCGCTCTACGAGATGTTGGGTTTCGAGCGGGTCGGGCGTTTAATCGAGAGAAATGTCATAGAGATCGCGCCGTTGGCTTTTATGCGCGGACGCACCCTGAACGAATCCTTCGTGATTCTCGACGAGGCTCAAAACACGACCGTCGAGCAGATGAAAATGTTTCTGACCCGGATCGGTTCCAGCTCCCGCGCCGTGGTAACGGGAGACGTGACGCAGACGGATTTACCGCCTGGGCGCGAGTCCGGGCTCAAACATGCCAGCCGAGTGCTGGACGGCCTAACGGAAGTCGAGTTCGTGTACTTCGGTGCCAATGATGTCGTGCGTCATCCGTTGGTGCAAAGAATCGTCGAGGCTTACGCTCGAGAAGCAGAACTCGCGCGAAAAGGGCACCGCGATGACGGCGACCGATAAGCGCGGCCGACTGGAGATCCATGTTCAGAACGTTTCTTCGTGCGAGTCGGTGCCGAGCGCCGAGACTCTGAAGACGTGGGTTCGGTGTGCGTTAGGTAACGATCTGCGCGGCGCGCTGACGGTACGGATAGTCGACGAGCCGGAAAGCGCCGATCTGAACGAGCGCTATCGGCACGTCCAGGGAGCGACCAACGTGCTTGCTTTCCCGGCGGATGAGTCAGTTCTACCGCCGATGAATGAGCTGCCGTCGGCTGGAGACCTGGTTATCTGCGCACCCGTACTCGAGCAAGAGGCCTGCGTTCAGGGCAAGTCGCTGCAAGCTCACTGGGCGCACATTTCTATCCATGGCGCGCTGCATATGCTGGGTTTCGGTCATGACCGTGACGAAGCGGCGCAGGTAATGGAGGCCAGAGAAATCGAGCTTCTAGAATCACTGGGGTTTGGCGATCCTTACTAGCGGTCCACCAATACAACCTTGTTGGACCACCAGCGACGGTTGATCTCTTGCAAGCCGCTCACGGGAATTGCAAGATATGGGGCATCGATGCCTGACGAATTACCTGCCAATAAAAACATCGGCGCAAGGCCTGGTTGGTGGTCTCGGCTGATTCCTCGCCGCGGCAACGTGGCCGAGAAAAGAGACGACATCGCCGCCTACCTGACCGAGTGCCGACGGCGAAACCTGTTGGCCGGAGAGGAGCATGCGATGCTCCAAGGAGTCCTGGAAGTCTCGGAAACGCAGGTCCGAGACATCATGGTGCCTCGTTCGCATATGGTGGTCCTGGATCTGGAAGATCCCTTCGGCGAACTGCTCGATACGATCTTGGTGTCCGGCCACTCACGTTTTCCCGTTATCGGCGAGGATCGGGATCAGATCATCGGCATTCTGTTGGCCAAAGATCTCCTGAAACGCTTCAAAGAAGGGAAAATGACTGACGAGCTGGATCTGCGAGAGTTGCTCCGTGCGCCGGTGTTCATTCCGGAGAGTAAACGGTTGAATGCCCTTCTGACACAGTTCAAGGAAAGCCATAACCATATCGCGATCGTTGTCGACGAATACGGTGGGGTGGCCGGGCTCGCAACGATCGAGGACGTACTCGAGCAGATCGTCGGCGACATCGATGACGAGCATGACCCAGAGGAGGCCGAGAACATTCAAGTCCAGGACGATGGCCGGATCATTGTGCTCGCGCTTACGAGAATCGACGACTTCAACGAGTATTTCAACGTCGCGTTGAGCGATGAGGAATATGACACCGTCGGCGGCCTCATCATGCACGAGCTCGGCCGTCTGCCGCGTGGAGAAGAGGTGCTTGAGTTCGGCGGGTTCCGGTTCAGTATATTGCGGGCGGATCGCAGGCGAATTTATACGTTGGAGGCTCGCCGCCTCTCCGATCCCGACGCTGATTGATCCCGCTGTGGCTGATCGTGACAGCTGCCGATGCACCTTGTACCTAAGCTGAAGCTTCTACTGATGTTGGCCGCGGGTGGCCTGCTACCCTTCTCCTACGCGCCGTTCGGCTTGTTTTGGGTTGCGCCGATCAGTTTCGCTGCGCTGATGGTCGCGTGGCGCGGAGCGACTCCCGGGAGCGCATTCCGCTTGGGTTTTGCGTTTGGCGCGGCGAGTTTTCTTGGCGGAATTCACTGGGTGTATGTCAGTATTCACGACTTCGGTCCAGCGCACGCTGCCCTCGCCGCGTTCTTGACGATCTCATTGGTTGCCGTGCTTGCTCTCTTCGTTGCGATTACCGGATGGTTAGCCGCGCGATGGTTCACGATCGACGGGCCGCGAGCTTGGCTCGGTGTTTTTCCGGCTCTCTGGGTGCTCACGGAGTGGTGGCGCGGCTGGTTCCTTAGTGGTCTCGGCTGGTTGGCTGCCGGATACAGTCAGACCGATTCGTGGCTCATGGGTTACGCCGCGCTCGGCGGAGTTCATCTCATGAGTTGGGCCGTACTCGTGACAGCCGGTGCTCTGGTGACGCTCAGTCTTGGGCCGACGCACATGCGCGGCGTCGCCATCGTCGTGATGCTGTCGTTATGGATCGGAGGGTATCTAGCCGGCGGGGTTCGGTGGACCCAGCCGAAGGGAACCTTGCTTACCGTAGCACTGGTGCAAGGTGCCGTACCTCAGGAACTCAAGTGGCAACCGAGTCAGTTTGTGCCGACGCTCGATCTGTACCGCGACCTGACCTACCAGAGTGAAGGCAGTCAGTTGATCGTTTGGCCGGAAGCCGCGATCCCGGCGCTCTATGGGCGGGTCGTCGATTTTCTGGCTGAGATCGAGCGTTGGGCGGAACAGCATGGCAGTACCGTACTGCTCGGGATTTTGAGAAATAGCCCCGAGAGTCAGTCGGCTCAGAATGCGTTAGTAGCCCTTGGTGATCCGCCGATGTTCTACGTTAAGCGCCACCTGGTTCCTTACGGAGAGTACTTCCCGGTTCCCGGTTTTGTTCGCGGTTGGCTGAAGTCGATGAGCTTGCCATACCGCGATGTCGTTCCAGGAGCGCCGGGCCAACCTCCTCTTGACGTTGCCGGAGAGAAGATCGCCGTAACGATCTGCTATGAGGACGTCTTCGGCGCGGAGCAGTTGCACTATTTTCCCGAGGCGACGCTTCTCGTCAACGTCAGCAACGATGCGTGGTTCGGAGATACGATTGCCCCCCACCAGCATTTACAGATCTCGAGAGTCAGGGCAGCCGAGGTTGGGCGATACGTTTTGCGTGCAACGAACACGGGCGTATCGGCAATTATCGACCCTTATGGCCGTGTCGTAGCACGATCTCCGCAGTTCGAGCCGCATGTTCTTAAAGGCGCCGTGCAGGGATTCACGGGCGCGACACCCTATGCGCGCTGGGGAAACTACGCTGTGATAATCGGTGCGTTACTCGTATTGCTGCTTCACTTGCCAGTCACGAAATTCACGATTCGCCCCTGGACATAGATCGCCCGAATTACCTGTTTGCCCTGCAGATAGCGGGACACATTGGCATCTTCCCGGGCTAGCTTTAGGATAAAATCTTCCGTTGCATCCGCGGGTATCTCGATGCGTCCCCGAATCTTGCCGTCTACCTGAACCGGGATCTGAATCGTCTCGGTCTTCAGGAGCTCGGCGTCGAATTCAGGCCACGCTGCGTAAGCCAAGGATTGCTCGTGCCCTAATCGCTCCCAGAGCTCCTCGGCGATGTGCGGCGCGAGCGGCGCCAAAAGCAGCACAAACGGTTCTACGACGTCACGCGGCAAGACCGGCCACTTGGCGGCAGCGTTCGAAAATTCCATCAGCGCCGCTATGGCGGTGTTGAAGCGCAGGTTCTCTATATCTTCGGTGACCTTGGCGATGGTTTGGTGCAGACAATGCAGTTGTTCACTCGACGGCGGTGAGTCCTGAACGGACTCGTTCAATCCGCCGCCAGTCGTCGCTGTGAGAAGGCGCCATACTCTGTTCAGAAACCGATGCGTACCTTCTACGCCGCGCGTATTCCATGGCTTTACCTGCTCCAGCGGTCCCATGAACATTTCGTAGAGGCGAAAGGCATCTGCGCCGTAAGTTGCGACGACCTCGTCCGGATTGACCACGTTGCCGCGGCTCTTACTCATCTTATGGGCTCTGGCGTCTACCCGGACAGTCTCGTCATCAACCAGCACGAAGTGATCGCCCAGTTTCGTTACGGCCTCCGAATCGACGGTCTGGCTTCGCAATTCCTGCCCTGAGCGAAGATCTTCGCCGGAGCGAACATGCTCAGCTGACACGGGTTTGCCTTCGCTATCCAGATATCTCGTGTATTCAAGTTCGCCGAGAATCATGCCCTGATGAACAAGCTTCCTGAATGGTTCAGGCGTCGGCACGATACCGGCGTCATATAGCACTTTGTGCCAGAAACGTGCGTAGAGAAGATGCAGGACCGCATGCTCGGCGCCGCCGATATAGAGATCGACCGGCAGCCAATAGCGTGCCTGGTCTTGCGCAACGAGTTGCGTGTCGTTATCGGGATCGAGATAGCGCAGATAGTACCAACACGAGCCCGCCCACTGGGGCATCGTATGAGTTTCCCTACGCGCAGGCTGCCCGGATTCCGGATCCGACGTCTCCAGCCATTCCACTGCCGCAGCCAGCGGTCCCTCAGGGGAGCCACTCGGCTTGAATTCATCAAGCTCCGGCAATTCGACCGGTAGCGCATCATCAGGCAATATCTGCGGCTTGCCGTCGACAAAGATCACCGGCAACGGCTCACCCCAGTAGCGCTGGCGGGAGAATAGCCAGTCGTGCAGTTTGTAGTTGATCTTGGCAGTGCCGTGCCCTTCTGTTTCGAGCCAAGCAATGATCCTGGCTTTCGCTTCGGTTACCTGTAGACCGTTTAAGAAGCCGCTGTTCACCACCAGGCCGTCGCCGAGGAAGGCGTCGCCGTCGAACTCTTCGGGCGGTTGCACCGTACGAATGATCGGCAAATCGTAAGTCTTAGCGAAGTCCCAATCTCGTTGGTCCTGACCCGGCACGGCCATGATCGCACCGGTTCCATAGCTCGCCAGCACATAGTCAGCAACCCAGACAGGAATCCGCTCGCCGCTGGCGGGGTTGACCGCATAGCCACCCGTGAAGACTCCGGTCTTGTCTTTCCGCAGTTCGGCTCGTTCGAAGTCGGTCTTGCGCGCGGCCTCCTGCTGGTAGGTCTGGACGATGTCCTTTTCGGCGTCGCTAGTCAGAGCACCGACCAGTGGATGCTCCGGGGCGAGGACCATGTAGGTAGCTCCGAATAGCGTGTCGGGGCGCGTAGTGAATACCCGAATCGAATCACCCGCTGTTCCTGTGATCTGGAAATCGATTTCAGCGCCTTCGCTCCGGCCGATCCAATTGCGTTGCATCTCCTTCGTGCTTTCCGGCCAATCCAGGTCGTCGAGGCCGCTCAATAATTCCTCGGCGTATGCTGTGATTCGCAACACCCATTGACGCAGTGGGCGTCTAACGCAGGGGAAC
>SMWC01000092.1 GCA_004357505.1 Gammaproteobacteria bacterium
GGCTATCTCCTGATCTCGGTGGCTTATGCCCATGGAATCGCCGGCGATGATCAACTCTTTCTGCTCAATAACGTCGGCGTCCAGATCGGACCGTACGTCTATCTAGGGGCTAAGCACATGGTGACGGGTTACGACCACCTGCTGTTTCTGGCAGGCGTCATATTTTTCCTTTACCGCCTCAAGGATGTCGCGCTTTATGTCACGCTGTTCGCTGTGGGCCACAGCACGACTCTACTATTTGGGGTCCTGGGTGAAATCTACGTCAATGCCTATCTAGTCGATGCGGTCATTGGACTGTCGGTCGTGTACAAAGCGTTCGAGAATCTGGGCGGGTTCCGCAAGTTGGGCTATGAGCCAAATACGAAACTCGCGGTACTGATCTTCGGGTTTTTCCACGGCTTCGGACTTGCGACCAAGCTGCAGGATTTCGCGATTTCTGAGGACGGCTTGGTTGCTAATATATTGTCGTTCAACGTGGGAGTTGAATTGGGGCAGCTTCTAGCGCTCAGTGTTATTCTGATCGCGTTGAATCTATGGCGCACCTCCGGGCATTTCTTTCGCGATGCGTATGCGGCGAATGTAGCGATCATGACGGCAGGATTTGTACTGATGGGGTACCAGATCACTGGTTACCTGGTAGCGTAAAAAGCGTAAGGAGAGAGTTCATGGCTATACGGCATTCTTTCGTCGGGCTCACGATTGCGGGGCTCGTGCTCGGTGGTATCAGTCTGGCTAACGCTCAGGAGGACGACGCGGCTGACAAGGAGGAGTTGCAGGCCCGACAAATGGAGATCGACACCAAAGCTCAGGCCACTGTCGATGCGCTACTCGAGTCGAACGATGAGGCAAAGCGTCTATTCGGCGAGGCGGCTGGTTATGCGGTCTTCGCTGTCACGAAAGCCGGCGGGTTTCTGGTTACAGGTGCCGGTGGTACGGGCGTGGTCATTAACAAGGGATCGGGTGCCCGGGTGTACATGCGGATGGGTAGCGGTGGCATCGGTATCGGTCTCGGCGTGCAAAAGTACGACCTCGTGATCATGTTTGAGGACACTGCCCATCTGGAACGGTTTATGGATGGCGGTTGGGATTCGAGTGCGACGGCCCACGCTGTAGCGGGCCAGGAAGGCATCAACCTGACCTCGAGTTTTCTCGATGGAGTCGCGCTCTTCCAGATCACCGATAAGGGGCTCATGGCCATCGCCGACGTGTCTGGCACACGTTTCTGGGTAGCAGAGACCCTGAACTAAGCCGAGTTCGTTAGCGCAGGCGCCAGGCTATTGACCTGTGCTACATTTCCGTGCCTATGGCTAGGTGGCAGAGTGGTTATGCAGCGGCCTGCAAAGCCGCGGACACCGGTTCGACTCCGGTCCTAGCCTCCAATGCTTTGTCTCATACATTCCGGGCCCTATTCTAGAATATACCTTAACTTTCCCTCATAACTGTGCAGGGTCGGCCGTTAGCGGACATTGGTGGAGGGAGCGTTATCGCTGTGACTGGTTCGTTTCGTTTCGGGAAACTGTCTGCATTCTTTAGCCGCGATCCGGATCGCAATGTGATCGAGCTAGATGCCTGCGGCGGATCTGAAGTTGACGATCTAAGCGGCTATTCAGACCATCCGTGAATGGCGGCTTCTGAGATCAACCGCTCGTGAACGGTTAACATGCACGCTGTTTCAGAAATCAATAACTCAACTATGAGGTGAGAAGACAAGATGGCAACCTATGAATGTGAAAAGTGCGGTATGAGTGTCAACGCCACCTGCGGCCATTGCGATACCGCGCTCGAGAACGATATGCTGGAATTGCCTGACGGAAATAAAGTACAGATTTCCAAGTGCCCCAATGGTCACGGCAAGATCAAATCACCCATGTGCTGCGGGCAGGATATGAGTTGTTCTATTTGATGTTCAAGATGCGCATTGGCAGAAGATGAGGAATGCTGACAATGAACAGACTGATTTTCATCCCGGTTCTCACGTTGGTTCCGATGCTTGCCCTAGGGCACCATTCCAGAGCGGAATACGATTTCAATGTAGTCACCGAGCTACAAGGAGAAATCTTGAACGTCACCTGGCGAAATCCTCATATTCGGCTGACGCTTATGACTGAAGATGTGGACGGTTCGGAGACAATTTGGCGACTGGAAGCGCAGGACGTCAACTCCCTGAACCGCCGCGGCGTCTACGGTAACCTTATCAACGTCGGCGATATCGTCAGGGTCGCCGGCAATCTATCAACGCGTCGAGCCAACGCTATGGGCATCACCAACCTGCTGCTGCCCAACGGCACCGAGATCAGCATCTCGGGTAATCCTGCGCCTCGATGGTCGACCGAGCGTATCGGATTCGAGCAAACTACTGCCGCACAGGCACTAGCCGCTGCCGGCGAAGGACGAGGCTTGTTTCGTGTCTGGATGAGCGATGGGCCCGGGGGCTTTCCGGCACAGCTGCCCCTGACGGCTGCGGCACGCGCTGCCCGAGCCGCCCGGGATCCTGCGAACGACCCGACGGCGCAGTGCCTGGCGTCCGGAATGCCGGCGGCAATGCGTGTCTCGCCCCCTCATCCGATCGATCTGACCGACCTGGGAGACAGCATCGTGCTACGCGTCGAGTTATTCGACATCGTACGCACCATTCATATGGACTCAGAAACCGACGCTGCCGAGCAGCCGGCGACCGCCCTGGGCTATTCGGTGGGCCACTGGGACGGCAGCACACTGGTCGTTCGCACCACAAGAGTCAACTGGCCGTACTTCGATCATTTCGGCATGATTTCGCAAAGTGATGCCGCGGAGATGACCGAACGGTTCACGGTCAGCGATGATGGGGACCGGCTGGTGTACGAACTTACCGTCACCGATCCGGTGACGTTTACGCAGCCGGTTTCCGGGCGGTGGGTATTGGTCTGGCGACCGGACCTGGTCGTCGAGCGGTATGAGTGTGTCGTGGCGGGGTAGGTGCAGCTTGCCGCTCGTAGTCATCCGGGGAAATGATGAGACTTAAAGCCGCCACAGGTTTGTTGCTTGCTATTCCGGTCGTTGTCTCCGCTCACCATTCACGTGCCGAGTATTTAGATGAGGTCGAGCTTGTGGGTAAGCTCGTTCGCATCTTGTGGCGAAACCCGCATCCTGGATTCACGATAGAAGTCGACGCGGACGGGCAAACAGAGACGTGGTTGGTCGAAGGGTGGAGTTCGCTCTATACATTCGACCGGGCGGGTATCACTCGAGATCGCTTCAAGGAGGGCGACATGCTCAGCGTCGCCGGATTTCTTTCCAGTCGCCGGTCTGGAAGGATTCTTGCGACCCACCTCTTGCTGGCCGATGGAACCGAGGCCGTGTTGAAACGCGATGCCGAGCCGTACTGGGGCAAGTCGGAGCATCTGGGCGGCCAGGACAGATGGGTGGCCGAGACCCGGGGAGCAGTTGTGGATGCCGTTGCGGAAGACCGAAGACTCTTTCGCGTCTGGAGCTACCCGTCACCGTCCGTACAGACTGTGGTGAGTTTTCCCTTGACCGAATCCGCTGCTGCGGTACGGGAGGAGTTTGATCAGGTAGACAACTACATCATGCGTTGCGAACAAAAGGGTATGCCTTCAAGTATGGCGACTCCCAATCCGTATGAGTTCATCGACGCAGGGGACACGATCACAATACGGGGCTACGAGGGCGACGTCGTTCGGACGGTACACATGAGCGCTTCGGTTGATCCAGCTATACAGCTATCGACTCGCCAAGGGTACTCCGTCGGCCGCTGGGAAGACGAGAATACCCTCGTGATTCACACCTCTCGAATCGATGCGGCTTACCTGGGGTTCACCGGGATATTCTTAAGCGAAAACGTGGATGTCATCGAGCGGTACACGCTGAGCGAGGATCAGGCTCGGCTAGACTTCCACTTCACCATCACCGATCCGGAAACCTTCACCGTGCCTGCGACGTATCAGTACTACTGGCTGGCTTTAGGGGAGACGTTCGGTCTCTACGCGTGTGACGTGCATTAGACGCGAACGGTAGCGAGCGGCCCAACGCAAGTCGTTCGGCGGTGGTTTCCCTGGCTCAGCGTCAACCAAGCCATCGGTCTGGGCGTTATGACCCTTGATCTCCATCCTAGAATCAGGAGCAATCGGATCATGGGAACGAGACAGATTGGGATCTTGATAGCGGCGAGCCTGTTAGTCAGCGGTGGTGTGTGGGCACTAGACGACACCGATCAGCGACCGCAACGGGCCTCCGCCACCGAAGAGCAGCGCCAAGCCAGGCAAGACCGATTCGAAGGCATGACCGACGAAGAGCGCGCAGCGGCTCGGGGCCGGGACATCGAGAGCCGCCGTCCAGGAGGGTTTACCGAGGCGGACCGCCAGGCAATGCGGGAGCGCCGTGAGGTCATGAGCGAAGAGGATCGTGAAGCGGCCCGGGAGCGTGCGGCTGAACAGGGCGGCCGATTTCCGGGCGGTGACCGGTCTTCCGGCGGCCGCTTTCCCGGCGGTGGTCAGTTTCCCGGTGGTAACCAGTCCGGTGGCCGCGGCAGCATGGGCATGGGCATGGGTATAGGCCCTAACGGTCCTGTTGACAGTGGTAGTGACAGTGACACTGCTAGTGACAGCGACAGTGACAGTAATGAGGACTCGGATTTGATCGTAGACTGACGCGCAATTCCGGAGTCCTGGAGGAGGCACCGGCCGGTACCTCCTGCATCTCCAGAGCCGATTCGTGCGATGTTTCGCCTAGGAAGACGGGTGTACGGAGGAAGCTCGATGGAGCGACGTGCGTTACTTCGGGGATTGTTGGTCGCAGCGCCAGCCGTCACGGCGATTGCTGCTGGTGCCGCTGCCAGATCGACCCTCTATATTAAGGAGACATCCGAACTGTCCCTGGCTGCTCTGAAGAAGCAGGTAGACGAGCTCGCGAAGAGAATGGGTCGGTCGGAAGCATCCAACAAGAAGATTCTTAAGGCATTATTAGTCCTCACGGCCCTGTCCCTAGGCATAGACGCTAGCTTGCTGCTTTAGCGCAGTCGGCACGACGGTGCTAGAACTCCCCATCCGGGAGTAAGATGAGTGTGA
>SMWC01000093.1 GCA_004357505.1 Gammaproteobacteria bacterium
ATGCCGATACCGATGACCACGTAGCAGCGACCCTGGCTCTCCGCGGTAAACTCTACGAGGATGCCGCCCAGTTTCCTGTCGTCCCAGACAAGATCGTTGGGCCACTTCAACTGCACGGCTAACCCGGTGGCCTCTAGGAGAACCTGACGTACGACGACACCAGTTGCCAAGGTCAAAGCCGACAAATCTTGCGGCATCTCCTCGAACAGCCAGCCCGCAGAGAAACACAGCCCGCCACCGAAAGGGGCGGCCCACCTTCGGCCACGCCGGCCACGCCCCGCGTGCTGATACTCCGCCAGGGCAACGTTAAGCTCTCCCGCGACGCGCGGCGCGGCATCGAGTAACGCCTGATTCGTCGAGTCAATCTCTTCGTGCACATCGAGTCGCACCATGAGTCGCTCTACGTCGGGGTTGAGCTCTTGAAGGATCAGCGCTTTGTCTAGGAAATCGATGGAACGATCAAGAAGGAAGTCGCTTCCGCGCATCCCCTCAATGTTGAGCCCCCAGGCTTCGAGTTGGGCGAGCTGTTTCCGGATCGACGCCTGCGTAACGCCCAGGGCTTGCGCCAGATGCTCGCATGAGTGCCGGTGACCGTCCGCGAGGATGCGCAACACTTTTCCCTGAGGCGTGGAGAACGTAGCCGACAAGACCCTATCCGGAGCGGAATAAGTGCATGCGATTTTCGGTGCCCTGCCACATCCTTACAATATTGGCTCGATGGGTAAAGATGATCAGAACTGCGATCAGTGTCGCTAACACAAAGAGTCGATAGGCATCAGGCAGATCGGTGATTCCGATATACGCAGCGGCCCCAACCACAGCGACTATCGTAGAAAGGCCGACGTATCCGGTCAGAATAATGGCTGCGACCCAGAAGAGAATGACCGGAAGAGCCAGAAAGGGCGCGACGACACACAGTACGCCGGCGGCTGTCGCACCACCCTTTCCACCCCTAAAGTCGTACCACAACGGGTACACGTGACCCAAGAGCGCTGCGAATCCGACCGCATAGGCGATGAATTCCCGGCTCAGCAGCGGATCGATACCAACGCCGGGAACATCGACAGTCGGGAGTACTATCACCGGCAAAATGCCCTTGCCGACATCGATCACGATGACCCACAGAGCGAAGACCTTTCCCTGAGTTCGTAGAGCGTTGGTGCCGCCCGCATTGCCGCTGCCGAGTTGACGAATATCGACGCCACCATACAGCTGCCCCACGACCAAGCTGCCCAGGATCGAGCCCAGCAGGTAGGCCAGAGTAAATTTCAGCCCGAGTTCGAGCATCACCTAAGCTCGCTGAAGCCTGTTCATCGTCAGATTCTATCATCGGCCATGACTGTAGCCGGTTGACGCCCGCCGACGTCAATTCAAATCGACGGCGAACTGACGAAGGACCTCCAAGGATACGATCTCCAGCGCCCGCCGATGGGTTCCCTGCAACACTACCCGTGGCGCCATCTGACTCTCGTATGCCTCCAACCAACGCGCGGCACACAGACACCAGCGGTCACCCGAACGCAGGCCTAGGAAGCCAGATTCCGGCCTAGGGGTGGAGAGATCGTTGCCCCTAAACCGGGAGAACTCCAAGAATTCTTGCGTCACCTCAACACACACGGTGTGCGAGCCCAGGTCATCGTCGCTCGTGTTGCAGCAGCCGTCCCGAAAAAATCCGGTCATCGGGCTCTCATTGCAGGCGCCCAACGGATCACCGAACACATTCACGGGTGGGTCCATGGCTCGCGCACTCATGGAGGATCCAGATACCTCGTCTCTAAGTGAAATAGAGTAACGTGACTAGGTTACCACCGACCACGGCCTCGTTCTCGACGTCGCGTTTTGACGTGGGTGACACAACCACAGCATCGCTTGTGAATCCGCCATATGCAGTCTATGTTTCGAGATAATGAAAAAACGGCGCACACGCATACTTTCTTTTCTCACGCTGGTCCTCGTAACTGCTAGCGGCAGCAGCGCCGCGCAAGGCTGGCGAACGGCGAGCCGCGCGTCCGTCGGCCTGGCTCCGGACCCCGCAACAACACCGGAGGCGGTCGTGCAAGTCTATGCGGCCCGTGCGGTCAGCTGGCGTGGATATATCGGCGTACATACCTGGATCGCCGTCAAGCCCAGCGATGCACCAGTCTTTACCGTCTACGAAGTCACGGGCTGGCGTCTGAGACAAAACGGCACGTCGGTTTTTCGCAGCGAGCGGCCAGCAGATGGCCGATGGTTCGGCAACCGCCCAGAACTTCTGGCCGATCTACGCGGTGATTCGGTCGATGCAGTGATCGAGCGAATCGAGGCAGCCGTCAGCGACTATCCTTACGCACATGAGTATCGAGTCTGGCCGGGACCGAACTCGAATACGTTCACTGCGCAGATATTGCGCGATATTCCGGAATTGCGGGTTGATCTTCCCGCCACGGCGATCGGTAAGGACTACCTCGGCAAGCGCCTGATCGCGAGCACCCCGAGCGGTACGGGAATTCAGGTCAGTATTATTGGCTTGCTCGGCATTCTCGTAGGGCTGGAGGAAGGCCTGGAAGTGAATGTGCTCGGTCTGACCTTCGGCATCGATCCGCTGGACCTGTCACTCAAGTTACCCCTGGCCGGCCGGGTGGATCTATGGTGGTTGATACTACTCGGACTGGCTATCGCCGGCGCAAGATCGGCTACTAGAGCGCGGGCCTAGTCAGGACCGCTACCCGACCAGCGCAGCACGGGCGAATTCAGAAATTCCATGCCGGTAGATAGGCGTAACGATCAGCGTACTCGAGCATTTGCTCGGTGAAATCCTGAGGATACTCGATTCGGACATCGATGATCTCCCCGCCCTCCTCCACCGGCACCAGTCGCGGGTTGATGAAGCCGGAGTAAGCCGGAATATCAAGGCGAGCGTAACGCTCAAGCACTTCAGCATGAAGCTCCTGGTCGACCTTGACACCATAATTTTCGACGAGGTACCGGGAAGCTTCAAAGTCGCCCTCCGATTTAATTCGCTGCAGCTCGCGGAGAAGCTGCCCAAACAGATCACGCAACCTGTCATAGTCGCGGACCACAAAATAGGTTTTCCCGTCACGCCGCCGTCTCTCGATGACATTCTCCGCCGAACCCATTTCGTAGGCCCAACTCGCCACCAGTTGACGATTGCGCATGTGGTCTTCTTCGATATCGTCTCCCAGTGAGATACGATTGAGTTGTTGCATCAGCCCGCTGCGGATATATCGATCATAAGCTGAATAGCCCGCTCCCACGTTCGGCAACAGACCGAGCTCGACCAACTTCGGATCGATGATGTAGTACAGCGCCACGAGATCGGCTCTAGCTTCCTCCAGCGTAGAGCCGTAGTTCTTGAGTGTCTCGTGCAACGTACCGACACCGGCGTTGATCTGGCCGGACGCGTGACCGATGACTTCGTGCATGTCCGTCGTCAATACCGAGACGATCCCAGAATATTCGTCGTTACGCTCCCGTTCGGCGTCGTCCCATGCGAACTCAGCTACAGCACCGCCGCTGACCACATCGTAGGCGGCAATGATATTCGCCAGTTGGACCGATTTGGATCCGTGCTCCCTGCGGATCCAATCGGAATTCGGTAGATTGATGCCGATAGGAGTAGCGGGTGAGGCATCTCCCGCCTCAACGACCACGTTGATCACTTTACCAGTGATCCCGGTCACGTTGGTTTTCTTATGCTCGTCCAGTATCGGCGAGTTGTCTTCGAACCACTGCGCTTCCTCCGCCAGAGCCGTGATGCGGCGGCTCGCAATCGGATCTCGGATCGATACCACCGATTCGAACGAGCCACGTAGACCCAGCGGATCGTTATAGACCTCAATAAACCCGTTGATGAGGCCGACTATCGAGTTCGCATCATTGACCCAGGCGATGTTGTACTCATCCCAGTCCGCCAAGTCCCCACTGCGGTAGTATCGAATCAATTTCTCGAACGCGTCCCGCTGAGCATCGTTCTCGGCGACCGTCACCGACTTTTCGAGCCAGAAACTAACTCTCTCAAGCGCTTCGGTGTACAGGCCGCCCACGCTCCAAACCTGCTCGATCAGAACGCCATCCCGCTCGACGAGTCGGGAATTCAGACCGTAGGAGATCGGTGTCGGATCGTCGGGCCTTTTTATAGCCGCATAGAACGCTTCGACGTCGGCCTGGGTCACATCGGTATAGAAGTTGACGGCCGAGCTAACCACAAGATCAACGCCAGTCCTTTTGTTGACCAGCTTCGAGTCCACGCTCGGATCAAATATTACCGGCCGAAGCTCGGCCAGCAGTTCGTCGGTGGATTGCCCCTGACGTAGCGGATAATGCCCTGGCGTTTCTTGCACATACCGTTCGAAAGTCTCGAAGTCGAAGCCCGGCTCTAGCTTGTCGTTGGAATAGTGGTGGTGGATACCATTCGAGAACCACACCCGCTTCATATAGATTAGCAACGCTTCGAAATCAGCAGTAGCACGATCCCCTGGGTAATGCTTGACGATTTCCTCCAGGGTTCGCTTGATGACGAGGTTGTAGCGGTACTTCTGATCGTAGATGATCTCGCGGCCGGACAGTGAGGCTTCGTAGAGATAGTAGATCAGCGTCTTCGTCCGCAGATCTAGCTCGTCGAAACCCGGCACCTGGTAGCGGAGGACACGCAGGTCCGCGAACCGCTCCGCCTCGACACGAAATTCTTGCAGCGTTTCCGTTGTCGGCAGCTCAGGCGTCTGTCCGCCGCTGATGCTTGCAAAAAACAGCACGAAAAGAAACGGCATGAGTTGAGTCTTCGCTTGCATCGGAGCCTCTCGGTCGATTCGATCGCCAGCCAGTATCGCGAGAGTTAGGCGGGATCGATTTTAAGCAATCTTATGAGGTTACCCCCGAGGATCGCCTCCTTTTGTGCATCACTCAGAGAAGGTGAATCCACGATCAGGTCGATGGTATCAGGCCATGTGTAGGGCATGTCCGAACCGTAAACGACCTGGCTCGCGCCGACTTCAGCCACGAGATGGCGTAGGCCTTCCTCGGAAAACACCATCGAATCGACCATGATCTGGTCCTTAAGATAATCGCTAGGCCTCTTCTCGTTACGGCAGTTAGCGTTATTTCGAGCGCATGCGACTTCAGTCCGGCCGAGGTAGGACGGCAGGTAACCGCCGCCGTGGGCAGCGCAGATTTTGAGCCCGGGGAACCGGTCCAGCGTTCCGTCGAAAATCATGCGCGTGAGGAACACCGTTGTTTCCAACGGGTTTCCGACGATATTGCTAAGGTCGCCAACTCCATCCAGCTGGCCCGGTTGAATCAGATTTCTCGAATTGTCCGGATGCATGAAGACGGGAACGTCAAGCTCTACGGCTTTTGCCCAGAAAGCGTCGTACTTTTCTGACGACGGTACTTCGCCTCCGACATGCCCGAGAATAGATGCGCCGCGATGACCGAGATCATTGACCGCGTAATCAAGCTGTTCAGCAGCCAGTTCCGGATATTGCAACGCTGGTGAAGACAATGCGACAAAGCGGTCCGGGTACGTCCCGCACCACTCCGCCAGACCTTCATCATGAATCTGAACGATCTGGCGCGCGCGGACCTGATCCGCCGCGTACCACCAGAACCCGTTTACGCTCAGGGCAGCGATATCGATTCCCCGTGCGTTCATTTCCTCGAGACGTCTGGGACTCAGCGTGACGAAATCTGAAAGATTGGCATTCGCCATCGCGGTCCCTTGGATGATCGGTGCCACGTCTTGAAAGAGGCAGTGCGCATGGATATCAATGACCGTCATGCGACGGCCACCTACGTAAACTTCCTTGCGGGACTGGGCGAGCGCATCAAATGATCTGCTCAATACAAATATCCCGGCCGCTGCCTGTCCTGCCGCCGTTAGAAATAACCTTCTATTCACCATGTTCTGCTCTCCACTGTCAGCTGCCGTTCGCCCGTCGTGCCCGTTGGAGCGACCCATAGATCATGCACGTTGTCGCAGCCTGGCACTACCCGGAAGCCTGTCGGAGCATCCACCATAGACTGACTGGCCTCTAGCTCTTCAGGCGATAGCCGGTCTTAAAGATCCACCAGACAGCCACGAGGCAGGCGCACAGGAACATTACGGCCACGCCGAGACTGACGCCCAGGTGGACGTCTGCAATCTCATAGAAACTCCAGCGGAATCCGCTGATTAGATACAACACCGGGTTGAATAGCGTCACGGTCTGCCAGAACGGCGGCAGCATATCGATAGAGTAGAAACTGCCGCCGAGAAACGTCAGCGGAGTGATGATCAGTAAGGGTACGATCTGCAGCTTCTCGAAACCATCGGCCCAGATGCCAAGAATGAACCCGAACAGACTGAACGTGACCGACGTCAACACGAGAAACAGCAGCATCCAGTATACGTGGGCTATCTGCAGCGGCACGAATAGACCGGCTGTCGCCAGAATAAGAAAACCGAGAATGATCGATTTGGTCGCCGCAGCGCCAACGTAGCCTAGAAGGATCTCGACATAGGATACCGGCGCCGACAACAGCTCATAGATGGTACCGGTAAATTTCGGGAAGTAGATACCGAACGAAGCATTGGCAATACTCTGCGTCAACAGCGAGAGCATGATCAATCCCGGCACGATGAAGGCGCCATAGCTGACCCCTTCGATCTCGGCAATTCGAGAGCCGATTGCGGCGCCAAAGACGACGAAGTACAAGGATGTCGATAGGACCGGCGAGACGATGCTTTGAAATAACGTGCGCCATGCGCGCGCCATCTCGAATAGATAGATCGTTCGTACTGCGTAGTAATTCATTCGGCACTCCTTACCAGGCTGACGAAGATGTCTTCTAAAGAGCTCTGCGTTGTGTTGAGATCCTTAAACTTGACGCCGGCCTGACTGAGGTCACTGAGCAAGCCCGTAATGCCGGTGCGCTCACTCTGCGTATCGTAGGTGTAGATCAACTCGTTGCCGTCCTCGCTCAGCTCCAAGTGGTACGCTGACAGCGCGATAGGAATTCGATCCAGAGGTTCGTGCAGCTGCAACGCCAGCTGTTTTTTCCCGAGTTTGCGCATCAGCTCGACTTTCTCCTCAACCAAGATAATCTCACCATGGCTGATCACTCCGACACGGTCGGCCATCTCTTCGGCCTCTTCGATATAGTGCGTCGTCAAGATGATCGTGACGCCGGTGTCGCGCAAAGATCGAACGACATTCCACATCGCTTTGCGCAATTCCACATCGACGCCGGCCGTCGGCTCGTCGAGGAAAAGAATCTGCGGTTCGTGTGACAGGGCTTTGGCGATCAGAACGCGACGCTTCATGCCGCCCGAGAGGGTCATAATCTTGTCGTCTTTCTTGTCCCACAACGACAGCGACTTCAACACCTTCTCGATGTAATCTGGATTAGAAGGCCTGCCGAACAAACCTCGGCTGAACGATACCGTGGCCCAGACAGTCTCGAACGAATCGGTCGTCAGCTCCTGTGGAACAAGGCCGATCATCGCGCGGGCGGCACGGTAATCGCTGATGATATCGTGACCATCGACCGTCACGCTACCGTCGGTCGGAGTGACGATGCCGCAGATGATGCTGATTAGCGTCGTCTTACCGGCACCGTTCGGACCCAATAGCGCAAAGATTTCACCGTGATCGATGTCAAGGTTAATCCGCTTCAGCGCCTCAAAACCGGTGGCGTAAACCTTCGATAGATTCTTGATTGAAATGGCCGGCTGCATGGACTGAGTACTCAGAAAGTCGGCTACCGTATCAACTACCGAGCCACAGCGCACGGCGAGCTAAGTCTGCCGCTTCTGCTGCGTCGTCTAGCTCGAGAAAGCAGGTCGTAAGAGGAGCCTTCTGCAAGGTCAGCGAGAATTCCCGCAGCTCGTCGCCTCGGAACGCGATGACGGTAAGTGCATCTCCCTCCTCAAAGCGTGCCAGCCGTTCGGCTAGCTTGCTCGCGGAGATCTTCAGCCCGTCGAGTGCGATCAAATGATCTCCGGGGCTGAGCCCGGCCGACTGGGCTGGGCCACCGTCGAGTAGCTGCGTCAGCTCCATACCGCTATCGCGCTCGATGAAACGGGCGCCCAAACTGAGTGGGTTCTTGTTCGACGCACTCCGCTTCGAGCCGCCAAGATCATCGGGCCCGGTGGCGGCGCGGAAACCCAGCTTAATGCCGAAGCCGGCGAACAACTCCGCCAGCGGTAAGTCCTCGGTGCCACGAACCGCGACGTCAAAAAAAGCTTGCAGATCACGGCCGCTGAGTTCCGCAGCCAGCTTTTCGAAATCGTCCTCCGCGATGCCGCCGCCTGTCGAACCGAACCGGTGCCACAGTTCCGCCATGATCCCATCCAACGTCACAGCCGAGTCCGCTGCGCTGCGCAGTGTCAGGTCCAGTGCCAGAGCGACCAGCGCGCCCTTACTGTAATAGCTGATTGCCGCATTGTTAGAGTTGGCGTCCGGTTTATAGAGCTTGTCCCAGGCGTCGAAACTCGCCTCGGCGAGACTCTGCTTGAAACGCCCCGGCGCTCGATAGACGCGGGTAAGTGTTTGACCCAGCCGTTCCAGGTAGTCCTTTGGGCCGATCAGATCGCTGCGTAATAACATGAGATCTTGATAGTAAGAAGTGATGCCTTCAAAGACCCACATCAACCTGGTCTGGTTGCGCTGATCGAGACGATATGGCGAGAACGCCGCTGGTTTGATGCGCTTAACATGCCAGCTATGAAAATACTCATGGCTACAGAGACTCAGGAAGCGCTGGTAGCTTCGCGGAGTTCCCAATTCGCCGGGCCGCGGTAGCTCATCGCGCTTAAAGATTAGACTCGACGAGGCGCGATGCTCCAATCCGCCATAACCCTTGCCGACCGCGAGGCCGAGAAACCGGTAGTGCTCGAACGGCGGCGCACCACCAAAAAATTGAATCTGCGTCTCACAGAGCTGGGCCAGGTCTGCCGCGATCCGGTCCGGATCTATCCGATGACGACCTGCCACGATGAGTTGATGCGGGACCCCGCCAGCCTGAAAATCCACCACAGTATAGTCACTGATCTCGAACGGATGATCGATGAGTTCATCGTAGTCGGCGGCTTGATAGCGACCGAAGCCTCTGTCGTCCACATCGACCGGTGTCATTGCGGTCGCAACGCGCCATTTCGCGCAGCGGGAATCTTTTGGCGGCTCAAGTAGCAGCTCGGTGGGCTCGTGTTCCTGACCGTGAGGACTCAGGAACAAGCAGGTGCCGTTAAAAAAACTGCGTGTGCCGTCCAGATACGCCCCGCGCACTGAGAGATCCAACGCGTAAACCTCGATCGTAACTACGAGCTCCGCACCGGCATTGCGGCAACACCAGGTACTTTTATCGACCTTCTCCACCGCGAGCGCGTGACCGGCGGACTCTGCGCGAATACTGACGACGTGGCGTGCATACTCTCTTAAAAGGTAACTCCCCGGGATCCACGACGGCAGCATGAAACGCTGCTCCACCGCCGGGTTCTCCAATCGACATTCCACTTCGTAGTAATGCCGATTGAGGTCAGCGTGACACACACGATAGCGAATCAGGGTCCGTTCTCCTCAACCGATGGGCTAACGAACGCTAGCTTGTCGCGGTGTTAACGGCTGGGCGAGCAGCAATCATCTCGCTCCAGCGCGTCAAGTTGTCACGACCGCCGGCCGGATCTGTTCCGACTGCGCGCTTCGCGAACCCTTGGTATACATAGGCCGCGATGTCTGCGTAAGTGAACCGGTCCAACGCGACATAGGGGCTTTCGCCCAGACGTCGATCCAGCTTGTCGAAGAACACTTCAACTCGTTTCCGCCCTCGATCGACCAGCGCCTCGATCTGCTCGTAACCTTGCGGTCCCGCCAGCGCTCGCCCCTTAAAATACTCCTGGCCGTTTCGATAGACTTCCTGAATACCGAGATAACCCTCCAGCGTTGCCATATCGTGCCACATCAAGACAAGCGCCTGCTCCTTGGCACCCTCGCCCATCAGGTTGGGCTCCGGGTGGAGCTCTTCAAAGTAACGACAGATCGCGTGGCTTTCGACGAGAACCGTGCCATCGTCTAGTTCCAACGCCGGCAAAGTCGCCGATGGCACTTTCGCGAGGAACTCGGCGCTCTGTTGCTCGAACTTACGCAGGTTCACAATTACGGTGGGAATCTCGAGATTTTTCTCCGCGAGGAAAATACGCACTTTCGTTGGACTGGGTGCCAGCCTGAAATCATAGAACTGCATCGATACGAGCCTCTCCGCTACGCACTGCTCAAAAAAAATTGATTGATCTCGCCTCAGCATCACCGCGAGTCGGGACCACGTGATTATAGGCGCCGAGACTCCCCGCTGCGCAGCTATTGTTTCGAGCTAGCGGCCAGTACCCGCTCGAACGCGCTACGCATTTGCAGGAGCTGTTGGTGCATCGAGGGCCACTGCCGTGCCGACCGCCTCGCACCCACACTGAGCATGGCGCGGCGCTCCTTATCTTCATAGAGCTCGAAGATACTGTGGGCTAGCGGTTCCGGGTCATCGGCTGCGAGCAGCTCGCCGTTCACTTCAGGTTGAATCACGTCTCGGATGCCTGCAGCATCCGCACCGAGCACCGGTACTCCGACCGCGAGGCACTGCATACAGGCTCGCCGTTGCAACTCGGCACCCCAATCCGTGATAACGGCAACACTAGACGATGCGAGCAGGCCTGGCGCCTCCTCGACGTTTGTGTAGAGATGGAAACGCTGGGTGAACGGCATCTTCCGAATCAAGCGGCGCACCGGCCCATGACTCGATTCGGGGGCAATCAGCAGAAAGTGGATCGGCAGGTCCATCGGAATCCAATGCGCGCACGCGATTAGCCATTTGAGTCCCGCGTCGTCGGGCCGCTCAGACATGATGGCTACAGTGAAAGCACCGTCCGGAATTCCGAAGGCTTGCAGGTCGACATCCATCTTGTACCAGTCGGTACTGTGACCGGAAGGCAGGACCGTTATCTTGTTGCCGAGCCAGCGCTTTGTGAGCTGATCGTGAGCGCGTTCTGGTGCGATATCGGACAGGATCAGTTCGATACGCGGTGATCGGTACAAGGCGCGGGCGAGTACACTCGGGCGGGGGTAGCATTCCAGATAAGAAAGCCGTACGACGACTTTGGCTGGCGCAGCCACCGTCGCCAGCACGATCGCGTACGGCGACGAGACCGAATCGAGGTACAAGATGTCAGCGGGCCAGCTTGCAAGTTTCGCTCTGACCGCCATGGCGGCGCGCAGGCCAACGCCGTGGGACGGCGGCAACTCCTCTAGGGCGGCGCCCTGGGCACGGACCAGTTCCGTGTACCGGCCGTGTAGCGGAGCGAGTATCGAGGTGTCAACACCGATACGTCGGAGTCCGATCAGCGTCTCCGCTGCCGGACGAGAATCAAGGGCACTGATTGCGAGTAACTGGATGGCGCCTCAGGATGGTCCGGGAACGAGCACATATTATGGAGGAGGTCCGCACCGAGCGGAAGGGAGGGTCGCCGGTACCGTCACGTATACTGGCGTCGAACGAAGTGAGAGCTCGATCCTTCGGGTCGTCGGGCGAGTTTATGCAGGCTAGAGAACTCCATGTGCGGCTGGCGAAGGTCAGCAAGGCCTACGACTCCCACGTCGTCCTAGCCGACATCGACCTCGAGGTAAGACCTGGCGAATTCGTGGTCATCGTCGGTCGAAGCGGGTCTGGCAAATCGACACTGCTGAATCTGATCGCCGGCCTGGACTTTCCTTCGAGCGGTGAGATTCAACTCCTCGGCCAGTCACTGACCGAACTCACCGAGGAACAGCGCGCCAAGCTACGCTGCCATAGTCTGGGATTCGTTTTTCAGTTCTTCAATCTGATCCCTACGCTGACCGTGGCGGAGAATATCCGTCTGCCGATGGCATTGAACGGCATCGCTAAGAACGAAGCCAAGAGCCGTACCAACACCTTGTTGCACGACTTGGCTATGGCAGAGTGCGGCCAGCGTTTCCCGGAAGAACTCTCCGGTGGCGAACAGCAACGGATCGCGATCGCACGAGCGATGGCGCACAGGCCCGCCGTCGTGCTGGCGGATGAACCGACGGGCAACCTGGATCTGGAGACGGCCAGAGACGTACTCGAACTCCTCGACCAAACCTGCCGGGGTCAAGGCACGACGCTGATCATGGCGACCCATAGCCGCGAAGTCATCGGCCTCGCCGATAGGGTACTGACGATCCGGGACTCCCACCTGCAGGAAGCCGAGCGTTGATCGGGTTGCTGCCCACCGCCAGCGCCCGCTTCTATCTCAAGCACCCGTGGCAACTGTGCTTGGCCGTGACGGGCATCGCGTTAGGCGTAGCGGTCTATGTCGGCGTCGATCTCGCCAATGACAGCGCACGCAGGGCATTCGAGCTCTCCGAAAACCTCGTGCTCGGCCGGACGACGCATCAACTGGTGGGACTGGATGGAAGCCTGCCGAACACGATCTACCGCGAACTGCGCATAGAACATGGCCCTGTCGTGGCCGCTCCCATCGTCGAAGGTCAGGTACGTCTGTCTGCATCCCCGGCTCGCCGCTTCACGCTGCTCGGAGTGGACCCGCTGGAGGAGATGGAGTTTCGGGGCTTCTCAGGGTTCGTGCCGGGTCGCGGAGTTGATCTCGCGCGCCTGATCGTCGAGCCGGGCAGCGTCTTGGTGCCGGAAGCGCTGGCGTTAGAACTTGGCTTGGCGAACGGTTCGAGTCTTGGCCTGATTGCCGGCGGTACCGTCGCAACCGTTCAGGTGGTCGGGACGATCCGCGAAGCCATACTAGATCCCGGCGGCTCGAGCCTGCCGATCGTCACCGATATTGCCACTGCCCAGGAGTTACTCGCGACCGACGCAATAACGCGGGTCGACCTTGTGCTCAACGCCGAGGAAGTCGAGCGACTCACAGCGCTGGCGATACCGGGTGTACGCTTGCTACCGGCCGCGAGTCGCAATGCGACGTTCAGCGAGATCTCACGTGCTTTCCGGCTCAATCTGACAGCACTGAGCTTACTCGCACTCCTCGTGGGCGTATTTCTGATCTATGCCACGATGTCGTTCGCGATCGTGCAGCGGCGGGAGATTTTCGGCGTGCTGCGTGCACTCGGCGTGAGTCGCCGGCAAATGCTCCTAAGCATCCTGCTCGAAGCCGGTGTGATCGGCTGCGTGGCGACGGTGTTGGGCCTCGTACTCGGACACGGACTCGCCATCGGACTGATCGACTTGGTGCTCAGAACCATCGGCGATCTCTACTTCACTGCAACGGTGATAGCGGCCGAACCGTCAGCGCTGATTTACTGGAAAGGCCTGGTGATCGGCGTGCTGACGACGTTGCTCGCCGCGTTGGCGCCGGCGCTCGAGGCCGCCAATACGACCCCCGACGCTGCCATGAGTCGCGCTGCGCTCGAGCGGACCGCACGGAAATACTCACGCTCGGGAGCCTGGCTGGCGCTGCCTACCGTCGCCTTGGGCAGTCTCCTGTTCGTGGCTGCGCCGCGCAGTGTGTTGATGGGATTCGCAGGCTTGTTCTGTATCATCGTGTCGGGTGCGTTGTTGATCCCCCTCGGTACGACGTGGCTGATGCGACTCGCAGAACCGGCGGCCGAGCGCGCCTTCGGCATCCCCGGGTCGTTGGCCGTTCGAGGTGTCGCAGCTTCGTTGAGCAGGACCGGTGTCGCCACGGCCGCTCTGTCGGTGGCCGTCGCCACGGTGATCGGCGTGGGACTCATGATCGGAAGCTTCCGGGCCAGTCTCTCGCAATGGCTGGACGCTACGCTCATCGCAGACGTCTACCTCAGCGTGTCCGACTCAACCAGGACGCCAAACGCCTTCGATGAAACTCAGCTTGCCGCCATCGAGGCGCTGCCGGAAGTGTCCGGGATCAGTTTGTCGCGATTCACCACGCTACCGACGCTATATGGCGAGCTGAACATACGCGCGATCCGGCCCGGACCGCAGGGCTGGGGCCTCACTTTACTTGGCGGGTCTCCGGCGGACTCGCTGCGAAGGCTGACGGCCGGAGAGGGCGTGATGTTATCGGAGCCCTATGCCTATCGGCGGCAGCTCGAAATCGGTGATGACTTGGTGCTGCCGACCGCCGAAGGCGACGCAGCGTTTCTGATTCTGGGCATCTTTCGTGACTACATCACCGACAGCGGTGCCGTGTTGATGCCGCTGAACGTCTACCGTCGTTATTGGAACGATCAGGGCATCAGCGGTGTCGGCGTCTATTTCCACGACTCGGTCGATCGCGCTCCCGCTCGCGAGGCTATTCGCTCGTTGGTTGCCGCTGAACCGAGCATTCGCTTCCGCTCGAACGATATGATCCGTGCACGATCCCTCGAGGTCTTCGACCGGACCTTCCGGATCACCGAAGTCTTGAGAATTCTCGCCGGCATCGTTGCCTTCCTCGGCCTGTTCAGCGCGCTGTTGTCCATCGAACTGGAGCGGGGACGCGAGGTCGCAATCTTGAGAGCGCTCGGCCTGACGCCGAGGCAGTTAGGCACGCTAGCGCTAACCCAGACCGGCTTACTCGGGCTAGCCGCGGGGCTGCTGGCCATTCCACTCGGCATTGTCATGGCGGCGCTGTTGGTGTTCATCATCAATCAGCGTTCCTTCGGTTGGAGCATGGACCTGATACTCGAACCGACTTCGTTGCTGCTCGGCATCGCACTGGCCTTGAGTGCGGCCTTGCTGGCGGGTGCCTACCCGGCTGTACGCGCGGGCAGAAGCAGCATCGCGACTCAGCTGCGGGAAGAGTAATCGTGTCCCGGCGAAGCGTGGCAGGCTTATTGATCATTCTGCTGGCCGGGTGTACCGGAGAGCCCGTAGAGAGTCCTTCCACCGGGTCTACCGCAGCGATGCGCTTGTTGAGCGGAGACGACAGCGCAGGTTACGCGCAGGTACTGGCGAGCCGCCCATTCGAGTTTCCTCAGGATCACGGCAGCCATCCCGAGTTCCGCTCGGAATGGTGGTACTTCACCGGAAATCTCGCCGCAGCCGACGAGCGAAGGTTCGGCTTCGAGCTCACGTTCTTCCGTTTCGCTCTGGCCCCGCAGCAA